>DATBBR010000099.1 GCA_036270875.1 Acidimicrobiales bacterium | reverse complement strand
GGCGACGACGTCGAGTGGGCGAGACCTTCGGCAGGCAGTCCGTGCCGGCCGAGGTCGCATTCCTCCTCCGGCACGAAGGAGGAGGAATGGCCGAAGCGCCGATCGTGGCGGGGCGAAGTGGGGAACCCGGTGAACCGAGTGTGCTGCACCGCCGCGGCCGCCGCCTCGAGTACCTCACCACGGCCTGGAACAGCTTGGAGGCCGTGGTGGCCGTCGTCACCGGACTGGCGGCTCACTCGCTGGCACTGGTCGCGTTCGGGCTCGATTCGTGCATCGAGGTCTTCGCTTCGCTCGTGGTCCTCTGGCACCTCGGCGGTGCGCCCGAGGCGACGGAACCTCTCCGAGCCCGGCGGGCCCTCCGTCTCATCGCCGCCGCCTTCGGCGTGCTGTCCCTCTATCTCGCCGGCCAGGCCGTGCATGCCCTGATCGCACGAACCCGACCAGCGTCGGCTCCCGTCGGCATCGCCTTCATGGGGGCCACGGTGGTGGTCATGTTCGTCCTGGCTCGGGCAAAGCGTCGGACCGGCCGGGCCCTGGGCAACCGTCCTCTCGTCGCCAATGGAACGATGACGTTCATCGACGGCTGTCTGGCGGCGGGCGTACTCGTGGCCCTCGGCCTGCAGACGATCGCCGGATGGTGGTGGACCGACCCGTTGGCAGCTGGTGTCGTGGCGATCGTGGCGTTCAACGAGGCTCGTGAGGGATGGCAGTCGGCGGACCCTCGCCAGGCCGACTCATAGGGTGCAGGGGCTGTTGGCTGGCTCCGCTCGCGGCGGAGCCGCTAGACGGCCCAGCTTCGTCGCCGAGCCAGTCCGAAGAACCTCTTCGAGCCGCTCCGCTGGCTGACGAGGTACACCGTCCAGCCGACGCCGGTCACCAGCCAGAAGCTGATGAAGCGGTAGAGGAGCACGGCCGCCACGGCCGAGGGACGTTGCATGCCGACACCCATGAGGGCGACGGCGAGCGCTCCCTCGACCACTCCGAGACCTCCAGGAGTGATCGAGATGCTTCCGGCGGCGATCCGGACCCCGTAGGCGAGGAGGACCCCACGCCACGGCACGGTGCCGCCGATGGCGAGGATGCTGACGACGAGGACGCCCGCGTCGGTGAGCCAGTTCGTCAGGGCCAAACCCAGGACCCTGGCCCAGTCGGTCCGCCGCAGGCGAAGCGTCCGGAGACGGGTGACGAATCCCTTGATCGCTTCGTGCGGGCTCCGACGGCGAAGGTGAAGCAGGCGTTGGGCGCGCTCGAGGGTCCAGACCAGCCAGCGCTCGATTGCCCGGTGCAGAGGAGGCCGCCGCAGGGCAACGGTGGCGACGGCGAGAACGCCGACGCCGATGATGCCGCCGATGGCTCCTGTCGTCGCCACCTCGTCGTTTCCGGAGAGCACAGCCCCTGCGACGATGACGAGGCCCGCAGCGAGCGACGCAACGAGGCCGGAGACGACCAGGGCCCATCCCGCCAGTGCCGCGTCGATCCCCAGCTTCCGGAAGCGCCTGAAGGCAAAGGCGGTCCCGAGCTGCGGGCCAGCCAGGGGCACCGAGACCGAGATGGCGTTGCCGGCGACGGTGGTCGCCATCACGGACCTCTGCGTGGCGCTCTTGTCCCCGGCTCGAAACAGCCGGCGCTGCATCAGGGCGAAGGCCGCGATCGACGCCCATTCGAGCGCCAGCGCCACCGGCAGCCACACCAGGTTGATGCGTCCCAGGGTGCCCATGGACGACGCGATGACGCTTCGTTGGGTGACGACCAAGACGACGACGGCGCCGAGGGCGAGGAGCGTGAGACCGAATCGCAGGTGACTACCGCCGGGCCGACGCTCCGGCGCTTGGATGCTGTCGGGCGGCTGAATGCATTCCGCCTCTGGTGCTTCGTCCTGCTGTCGAGTCGCCGCCATTGTCATGATTAGACCCCCCTGAACTTAGGGTTCTGCGTGTGTTGCCCGTGGGCCTGCATAGAAGGGCCTGAGAGTTTCCGTAGAGTGTCTGGCGGGGCCCGATTTGTGACTTGCGCGGTGCGGGCTAATGTCATCGGCTCGTGGGACGTGCGTGGGGAAAGCGCCCCATCTGATGGACGGGGAGCGCGCGTCGCTCATCGTGCCGGGGACGACACTGCTGGCCACCCTGGTCGCCGGCACGACCTACGCCGTCTACCGGGCCCACCAGCTCGCCGAGCGCTGGCGGCCGCGAGGCGTATCGGCACTACCGGTCCTCTTCGTGGTGGCCACCTCGATCAGCTACGTCGCCAACGGCGGGACGCTCAGTCAGCCGGCGCCGCACGGACTACCCGGCGCGGCGCAGCCCTCTCCTCCGCCCGCCGCGCCGCCTTCGCCCTCACCGCCGGTCGCGACGCGCGGCGTGCCCGACTACGCCCTGCCCCGCCAGGGGCTGGACATCAGCTACGACTTCGGACCGGGCCCGCACCCGGTGCCAGGACCGACGAGCGCCGCCTCCGCCACGTTTCCGGCCCCTCCGAAGGCAGCTCCGCCCCGGCCCGCGTCACCGTCACCGCCACCGCCACCGCCACGGCCACCCCCGCCGCGACGCAGCCCGATCCCACCGCTGCCGCCGCTGCCCCGGCCCCCCATCCCTCCTGTCCCGATCCCGGCGGTTCGCTGAGGCCGACCTCGTCGGGGAGGTAGCTCGCGCCGGCTTGGCGAAACGAGCCCGACGGACTCGCCCTTCGATAGTCACCACCGCGGAGGGACGTGCGACGCCCGACCTGGACGCCATCACGGTACCGTGGCCCCATGGTGATCGTCCTTGGCGCTGCGCTGGGCCTGATCACGCTGCTGGCCCGGCGCTCGCTCTGGCGGGCGGTGACGCGGGCCGCCGCGCTCCTTCTCCTGCTCACGGTCGCCGCCAGCGCGGCCATGGTGCTGGCTGGTCCTCGCTGGCCATGGATCGCGGCCTCGGTCGTCCTCCTCGTTGCGGCGGGCGCCACCTGGAAGGCGGTCCGGTGGGCGCGCGCCGTCCACGCCGTGGCCATCGGCAGGCTGCTCTGGTTCGGTTGGCAACGGGTCATGGACGTTCGTGACGCTCGCGCCTGGGCGCGGACGGGCCGGTCGCTCCCGCCATCGTCCTCGTAGGGGGCCCGCGGCAGGAGGTGTGCCCATAGGCGGGGAAGTCCTCCATCGTGATCGCCTGGTTTCCGCGCCCGCAGGTGCCGCTGATCGCAGCCGGTCCGGCCGAGCCGTACCCGTCTCACGACCGCTGCTGGGCCGATGAGCCCGACGGCCAGCAGTGCGCCACCGTGATCGACGACCATGACCTTCTCGGGCTCTGCGAGCGCCACCGCGCCCTCCTTCGCGGCGATGGCGGGTCGAGGGTGGCCTCTGGTGACGCGGACGGGGCGCCGACGACGAGCGTCGGCTAGCCGAAGATGCCCAGTCGGATCACCATGGCCACGGCGTGGGACCGGTCGTTCACGCCGAGCTTCCGGTAGATCGACCGAAGGTGGGTCTTCACCGTCTCCTCGCCGACGACAAGCTGGACGGCGATGAGGCGGTTGCTCAGTCCCTCCACCAGCAGCCCCAGCACCTCGCTCTCGCGCTGGCTGAGGGCCAGCTGGCTGCCTGGCCACACCTCGGCGCCGCCGAACTGGGCACCGCGTAGGGCGATGCGGGTGGCGATGGTGGGGTCGACGACGATCTGACCGTCGGCGACGCGTACCAGGTGGTCAGCCAGCTGCACTCCGTTGAGCGACTTGAGGAGGTAACCGGACACGCCCAGCCGCAAGGCCTCGAAGAGCCGACGCTCCTCGCTGTCGTCGGTGAAGATCACCAACCGGAAGGGCGGGCTGTCCGCCAGCAGGCGGGCGGCCAGCTCGAGCCCGCTGGCGCCCTGGATGTGGAGGTCCACCAGGACGACCTCCGCCCCGAGGTCGGGAATGGTCGAGGCCAGATCCTCGGACGCCAGGACGCGGCCCACGACCTTCACCTGGTCCCGGTGGCGGGACAGCATCGTGCGCAGGCCGTCGATGATGATCTCCTCGTCGTTGACGAGGACCACACGCACCGGTGGGCGCTTCGGCTTCTGCTGCGTTGTCGTGGCCGGCACGGCGCTAGCCCCGAGGCGCTCCCACAGTCGGATGCGCGCCCACCACACTCGCCGTCTTCGCCATGGCGCTCCCCCCCTGGCACCGGTCTCTTCTACATGTCAGCCCCGAGCCAGGTTAGCTGGTCACCCGTCCGGGGGGCGGAGGACTTGGGCGAGGAAGCCCACGAGTAGGTCGTTCACCTCCGTCGGGCGCTCCTGAGCCGTCCAGTGCCCGCAGCCGGCCAGCACGTGCGACCCACGCAGATCCGGGAGGGTCTGCTCGAACCTGGCGATGGCTGACGATCCCCAGAGCGTGGGGCCGTCGCGGTCTCCCCCGATGAAGAGCGAGGGCACCGTGATGGGGCGCTGGGCCCAGACGCCGAGATCCTGCCAGTCACGATCGACGTTGCGATAGCGGTTGAGCGCGCCGGTGAAGCCGGTGCGCTCGAACTCGGCGACGTACAGGTCGAGGTCGTCGTCCGTCAGCCAGCCCGGCAGGTGGTCGGGTAGCACGAAGCGATCACGCAGCCGGCCGCCCGGCGGCACGGTGGCGATGCTGCGCCCATCGGGTGGCGCCACCGCGTCTCCCGACGCGGCCACGTACATGCCGAGGAGCCAGGTGCGCACGTCCTCCTCGATCTCGGCCTCTGCCCGCCCGGGCTCCTGGAAGTAGGAGATGTAGAACTCCTCGTCACCACCCATCCGTCGGAAGGCATCGGTGGGGCGCGTCCGTCCCGGAGGGGAGTACGGCACGCTCAACAGGGCGACGGCGCGAAACACATCGGGACGCAGCAGCGCCGAGGCGGCTGCGATGGGCGAGCCCCAGTCGTGGCCCACCACTACGGCGGTCTCCTCGCCCAGGGCCTCCACCACCCCCAGGTTGTCGGCGACGTGAGCGAGCATCCGGTAGGCGTCGATGGCGAAGGGTTTGGACGAGCGGCCGTAGCCCCGCACGTCGATGGCCACGGCCCGGAAGCCAGCGTCGGCCAGGGCAGGCAGCTGGTGCCGCCAGGAGTACCAGGACTCCGGAAAGCCGTGCAGCAGGAGCACCAACGGGCCG
Source organism: Acidimicrobiales bacterium (assembly GCA_036270875.1). Taxonomy (NCBI): domain Bacteria; kingdom Bacillati; phylum Actinomycetota; class Acidimicrobiia; order Acidimicrobiales; species Acidimicrobiales bacterium. The sequence continues at coordinate 8,459 of DATBBR010000099.1, read as the reverse complement.
CGGCCCTGCTCGACGGCGTGGATGCGAACGCCATTGGCAGCAAGGACCTGGTGGCGGCGCGCGTTCATGGCCGAGCAGTCTGGCTCATCGGCGAAATCCGCGCTGCGCCGATTTACGCCGTTTACAATATGCCGTCGTGCCGGCGACTCCTGATCAGTGATGGGGTGCGTTATGGGAGAAGGCTGATGGGAGGCCGAAGTTACCCGCACAGACTTACGATCGACGTGGACCCGGAGGTCTACGAGGCGCTGCGCGTGTACGCGTTTCGACAGCGGACGAACGTCGCCGAGGTCGTGCGGCAGATGGGGCGACGTCTGCTGACAGAAGATCGGAGTCTGGCGCGCGAAGTTCGTGAGCGACTCGGCGACGACGCCTCCCGTAGATCCGACGGGCGGACCCGGTAGGCGAAGCGGTCATCTGTGTCATCTGTAAAGCACAGATGACACAGACAGCGGCGCGGGGTATTCTGTCGGTAGCTCGACCTGCGGCCACTGTTTCCCCCCTCGTGGGCCCGGGCGAACTGCGGTGGCCGGTGTGGGCGCCTCTTTCGCCGCCGGGGAGGGCGCCCCACCGGCACCCCGCCTCCTCGTCGATTGCGATCAGGCCCAGGCGTTGCGCACGGTGAGCGGTCGCAGCGTGGACGACTTCGCCGCCTGGTACTGCACGATCCACGGCTGGTGGCTGCGGTCGATCTGGCCGGCGAGGGCTCCTGAGGTGCAGAGGTAATCGAGAGTGACGGCGCCGACCTGGGTCACTGTCCCCGTGCCGATGACACAACGATCACCGTTGGCCAGCTCCATGGCCCAGACAGGTCTGGGGCCGGTCCCAGGAGAGTTGGCTGCCTCGAGGGGCAAGGGCTGGGTCAGCAGGAGCCGGGTCGCCGGCGCCCAGGGGGTCGAGGCGCAGGTCAGCTGGGGTGCATCGGGTTGATTTGCCGGCGTGAAGCAGGGGTCCATGATCTGGTTCGCAGCCGTGCAGCGCCACGCGCTGGCGTCCTGGTAGAGGGCGAGCGAGCCCTCCCAGCACGATCCCGATGTCGTGGTCGATGCCGTCGGAAGCGCGGTCGCCGCCCCTGTGCGCGATGGAGCCAGACCCTGGACGCTGGTATGCGCCGCGGGCGGGCTCGTGGCACAACCCCCGAGCCCCGCCGCCCCCGCCAAGACCGCGACGAGGAGCACCCTCAGCCGCATGCCACGAGCATACCGCCCCGTGATGGCGCCTACGCGACGCCACGCGCCGCGCGCCGTGGTCAGCCGGGCGCGCGCAGGGCCGCTTCCAGGACGGCGACCACACCGGGCGCACGCTCTGGTTGCGGTTGGCCGCCGGTCTGCAGGATGCCGATGAGCATGGCGAGCACGATCGTCACGAACCCGTCGGCGATCGGCGTCGGTTCCACGTCGGCGCGCACGGCCCCGCTGTCCTGGTCACTCGCGATCAGCTCGGCCAGCTGGGCCCGCAACCGGGCCAGGGCGGGGATGTCGAGCAGTCGCTCGGTCGACTCGGGCTCCAGACCCGACAGCACCCGCCGGGCGAGCGGGTGGTCGGGGAGGGCGTCGAGGAGCAGCTGGATCAGCGCCGCCCAGTTGCCGGTGAACCGGCCGCGCTCGACCGCCTGGAATGCGACCTCCACCAGGGCGTCGGCGTCGGCGTCCACGGCCGCGGCGAACAGCGCCTCCTTCCCTGGGAAGTAGGCATAGACCGCCGCCGGCGTCACGCCGACGTCGCGCGCCACGTCCGAGAGGGCGACGCCCCGCAGGCCGTCGGCCGAGAAGCGATGGATGGCGGCCTCGAGGAGGGCCTGGCGGGTCCGCTCGCCCTTGGAGGGGGGTGCGGGCGAAGTGGCGTGAAGAGTGCCCAAGGTCACAGAAATGAAGGGTTGACGGTTTCTGTCAATTCATAGGATACTCGATCCATGGCTGCTGTGAGTGGGGACCTGAAGCCAGACGTGAAGGCAGACGTCAAGATCGAGCGGTTGTCGGCGGCGTCGCTGCGCCGGGCCATCGAGCCCGATGTCGAGGTGAGCGGCGAGCTGGGCGCGGGGGCGGTGCTGCCCCCGGAGCTCCTCAGCGTGGCCGGGCTCGGGCTCGAGCTGACCCCCGACCAGCTGATCAGGCTGTCCCGGGAGGAGGTGGCGTCGATCGTCGACGCCGGCCTCCGGTTCGAGGCCATCCTGATGGCGGGGTTCTCCTTCCAGCTGGCCCTGCAGCGCGACTACACCGACCCGCGCGTCGTGTACGCCCTCCACGAGATGGGCGAGGAGACGCGCCACTCCCGCCTGTTCTCCCGGTTGCTGGGCCAGTTGCAGCCGACGGCCCGCAACCCGTTGGACAAGGGCCTGTTCCGGGCGATCCAGCGGGTCGGGATGGGAGCCATCATCCGCCGCCCGGCGCTGCTCGACGTCCTGGTGCTCGCCGGTGAGGAGATCCCGGATCTGCTGCAGAAGAAGGCCGCCGAGCACCCGGACACCGATCCCTTCCTGGCCGAGGTCAACCGGTACCACCGCCAGGAGGAGGCTCGTCATCTCGCCTTCGCCCGCACCGTGCTGCCCGAGGAGTGGGATCGGGCGTCGTGGACGGACCGCTTCGCCGTGCGCCACGTCGCCCCGCTCGTCATCCGGGACATGTTCCGCCTGCTCGTGCACCCCGGCGTCTACGAGACGGTCGGGTTGCCGGGGTGGGCCACCTGGCGGGCCGCGAACCGCAGCCCCGAGCGCGTGGCACTCCGACACGAGGCGACCCGGCCGGTGCTGGAGGCGATGCTCCAGGCCGAGGTGGTGGCACCGGGACGGGTGCCACGAGGCTGGCGAGCCCTGTGCGGCGTCGACGCCGAGGGGGTCCCGGCGGCGTGAAGCCCGGCCCGGAAGGTCGGCCCCGCGGAATCGCCGGCCGACAGGCGACGTGAACAGACCGACAGCGGATCCCTCCGCCGGGCCCGTCCTCGTGACGGGGGCCGCCAGCGGCATCGGGCGAGCGACGGCGCTCGCCTTCGCCCAGGCGGGCGCGCCCGTCCTGGCTGTGGACATCGATGAAGCCGGGGCCCAGGCCACGGCCGGCGACTGCGCCCGGACGGGGCCCTGGGCGGACGCCTTCGGAGTTGACGTAGCCAACCGTGAGGCCGTGGCCGAGCTGGCGGAGAAGGTCCACGCCGTCCACGGGCCGTTGGAGGTGCTGGTCAACAACGCCGGCGTCGGGATGTCGGGCCGTTTCCTCGACATGGAGCCGGCCGACTGGGAGTGGATCCTCGGGATCAACATGATGGGGGTCATCCACGGGTGCCAGGCCTTTGGGCCCGCCATGGTGGCCCGCGGCCGGGGACACGTCGTCAACCTGGCGTCGGCCCTCGCCTACACCCCCACGGCCAACGAGAGCGCCTACGTGACCAGCAAGGCGGCCGTCCTGGCGTTCTCGCGTTGCCTTCGGGCCGACTGGTACCGCCACGGGGTCGGTGTGTCGGTCATCTGCCCGGGGATCGTCAACACCTCGATCATCTCCCGAGCCCGGTTCCGGGGGGCCGATCCCGCCGAGGTGCGCCGCCTGGCCACGATGTTCCGACGACGGAACTTCCCGCCCTCGAGGGTGGCCACCGCAATCCTCGCCGCCGTCGAGCACGACCGCGCCATGGTCGCTGTCTCGCCCGAGGCCAAGCTGGGGTGGGCGCTGAACCGGCTCGTGCCGGTTGCGGTGTCGGATCGGCTCGCTCGGGTGGGCACCGGGCGGCGCTGACGCCGAGCCTCCGTTTCGGCCCGAACCCTCAAAAGTTGACCTGGTTGGTCAGAAATGGCGCTAGGATCGCAGGCCTGCGCCGGGTGGCCGAGCCCGGGCCATCTGCTCAGTCGAGGACCGGGACCGATGGAGTTCCTACGGCCGTTTCGGACGGTGGGAAAGCTGAACGAAGTCGAGCGGATGAAGCTGGCGCGCCATCCCCTCGACGTCTACCAGGCGGTCATCGACCGCTACTCCAAGGAGGGCCCCGACGCCATCGCCGCCGTCGACGGCGAGCAGGAGCGGCTCAAGTGGGTGGGCCTGTACCCCCAGCGTCAGGGCGGGGACGCCTTCATGGTGCGCATCAAGGTTCCGGGCGGTCGGCTCAGCGCCCTCCAGGCCCGGAGCATCGGCGAGATCGCGGAGGAGTTCGCCCGCGGCCCTGAGCCCAACCCCGCGTTCGGAGACGCCTTCTGCGACCTCACCACGCGCCAGGACGTGCAGCTGCACTGGATCCGCATCGGCGACGTGCCCGAGATCTGGCGACGGCTGGAGTCGGTCGGCGTGGTCACCGTCCAGGCCTGCGGCGACTCGGCCCGCAACGTGCTGTGCTGCCCGGTGGCGGGGATCGACGCCGAGGAGGTCTTCGACGCCTCGCCGGTCGCCACGGCCATCTCCAACTTCTTCACCGGCAACCGCGAGTACGCCAACCTGCCGCGCAAGTTCAAGATGAGCGTCACCGGCTGCGTCGAGGACTGTGCCCAGGCCGAGATCAACGACATCGGGATGTGGCCGGCGCGCGCCGACGATGGGACGGTCGGGTTCAACGTCATCGTCGGCGGGGGGCTGTCCGACGGGCCCCGCATGGCGTCCGACATCGACGTGTTCGTGCCGCCCGAGCAGGCCGTGGAGGTCACCAGGGCGATCGCCCAGGTCTACGGCGAGCTGGGAAACAGGGAGAACCGCGGGATCAACCGCATGCGTTACCTGGTGCAGGAGCTCGGGCCCGAAGGATTCCGCGCCGAGGTGGCGGCGAGGAGCGCCGTGCCGCTCGCTGCGGCCGGAGAGCAGCTGACCCGGCGGTATCGCGGCGACCACGTGGGGGTCCACGCCGAGCGCCAGCGGGGGCGGTTCTACGTGGGCCTGAGCGTGACCGTGGGCCGGATGCCGGGGCGGGACCTGATCGAGGCGGCCCGGCTGGCGGAGACGTATGGCGACGGCGGGGTGCGGCTGGCGACGGACCAGAACCTCGTGCTGACCGGTGTCCCCGAGGATCGCCTGGACGATCTGCTGGCCGAGCCGCTGCTCGGGGTCCACAGCCCCAACCCCGGGCCCTTTGCCCGCGGTGCGGCCGCCTGCACGGGCAGCGAGTTCTGTCGCTTCGCCGTGGTCGAGACCAAGGCCCGCGCTCTCCAGTGGGCCCGGTTCCTCGACGACGAGCTGGGCGCCGACTGGAACGGGTCGAACGGGCACAGCGGGGGCGACGGCATCGTCCGTCTGCACTTCTCCGGTTGCCCGGCGTCGTGTGCCCAGCCCCAGATCGCCGACATCGGCTTCCGGGGAGAGACGGCGCACCTGCCGGATCGGATCTCGGAGGCGGTTGACATCGGCATGGGCGGCAGCCTGGGTGCAGAGGCCGGGTTCGTCGACTGGGTCGAGGGGGCCAAGCCCATCGACGATGTTCCCGACGCCCTGGTGCGGGTGTTGCGCCGCTACCGAGCAGAGCGTGGGCCGGACGAGCCGTTCCATCGGTGGTCCCGGCGGGTGGCCAACGCCGACCTGCGGGCGACGCTGAACGGGTCCGCCTGATGGCCGGCTTCAGCATCCGCGAGGAGATGAGCAGCGTCGAGGAGGCGCCTGGCAAGACCTGGTTCTGGGAGCTCGAGGCGGCGGTCATCGATGCCGGGCGTTGCATCCAGTGCGGCGCCTGCGTCGCCGTGTGCCCGTCCGACTCGATCGGCATCAGCGGGGACGACCTGCCGGAGCTGGTGAAGATGTGCACTGGCTGCTCGCTGTGCTGGGACTTCTGCCCGCGGGGCGGGCTGCGGTACGAGGCGACGTGGCCGCTCATCGAGGAGACACCGGTCACCCTGACGCCCCGCCGCAAGGGCAACGGGGCGCGTCGGCCGGGCGACGAGGCGAGCCCGTCAAACGGCGACGTGCCTGCTGGCGACCCGGCGTCGGGTTTGACGATCAGCGGGGGACCGGCGAGCAACGGGCTCGGGGTCGTGCGGGACACGCACACGGCCCGGGTGGCCGCCGGGATGCCGGGGGCGCAGGACGGAGGGGTGGTGAGCGCCATCCTCATGGCCGCTCTCGAGGCGGGTCATCTGGACGGGGTGCTGCTGGCGCGCGAGAGCGAGGACGAGCCCTGGAAGGGCGTCGCCCATCTGGCCCGCACGCCCGAGGAGGTGGCTGCCTCGGCGGGCAGCTTCTACAACCAGACGATGGGCCTCGGCCACCTGGACCTGGGCCGTCACGACCTACCGCCCGACCCTCGGATCGCGGTGGTCGGCACGCCCTGTGAGGTGCAGGCGATCCGGGCCATGCAGGCCCGCCCGTGGACCTGGGGCAAGTCGAGGGTCGACGCCGTGGTCTTGTCGATCGCCCTGTTGTGCACGAAGAGCTTCGACTACCAGGGTCTGATGCTCCGCGAGCTGCGCGACCAACGGGGGTTGGACCTGTCCCAGGTGGGCAAGGTTGACGTCATCCACGGTCGGATGATCGTCGAGGACCGCGAAGGGAACCGCCTCGTGGACGAGCCCGTGCGCGACTTCCACGGTGCCGCTCTCAAAGGCTGCGACGAGTGCGCGGATTTCATGGGCTACGGGGCCGACATCTCGGTCGGCAGCGTCGGGAGCGACGAAGGGTACTCGAGCGTCCTGGTTCGGACCGAGCCCGGCCGGGCCGCCTTCGAGCTGGCCAGAGACCGGCTCGAGGTTCGGGACCTCGACTCCGCCGAGCCGCTCCACAAGCTGAGCGGCTTCGACAAGAAGATCGCCCTCCAGACGCTCTCGCGGCCCTTCGACCCGGACGGGCCGCTGTTCGTCGAGTTCGAGGAGCACCTCCGGTCGTATGGCGATGGCGACCGGGCTCCGGTCTTTCGAAAGCGCTGACCCTGGTGGAGCTGGCGGGGCTCGCCGAGCCGGTCGGGCTACGGGCTCGCGTGGCGAAGGAGCCCGATACGGTGCGGGCGGAGATCGCCTCGGGCAAGCTCATCCTGGCGCCGCTGTGGAAGGCGTGGGGTCCCGAGCTCACCGCCCATGGTCTCGACCGGAGAGCGCTGTCAGTGATCCTTCGAGGGTCCGGCTACGAGCTGTGGCTGTGGGCAGTCGGCGAGCGCACGTGGGCGCAGTGCATCGAGGGCCTGGCTGGGCGGGTGAGCCGGCGGGTGGGCCCTCGCGCTCCCGCCAAGAGCCGCCGGCGTTAGCGCGACCCTCTGCTCAGGACTGGATCTCGACGGGCGTGCCGAGTGGCAGCACGGGCACGAGGGCGTCGACATCCGAGTTGTTGAGCCGCACGCAGCCGTGGCTCACGCTGTGGCCGATGCTGGACGGGTCGCCCGTGCCGTGGAGGCCGATCTCGGCGTCGTAGCCGTCGAAGTCGGTGAGGGTGGGGGAGTGGCCCGACAGGCCGTAGGCATAGTCGCCATAGACACCGGGGTTGGTGGTCTTGAGCAGCTCGGTGATGTAGTACGTGCCGTCGGGAGTGGGCGTCTCGGGAGCGCCCACCGCGACCGGGTACGAGCGTTCGAGGTTGTCGAGGTTGTAGACGTTCAGCTGGTGCGTGGACTGGGTCACCACCAAGTGGTACGGGTCGCCCTGGATCTTCACCTCGCCGGCCGGGATCCAACCCGTGCTGCCGTTCGGCTTGGTCGGCAGGAACACCTGGAGCCAGCCCCCGCCCGTCTGCGAGATGCCCGGCGTGAGGAGAAGGGTGAGCGGTGTGCCCTCGGGCAGCGGGCTGGGCAGGGTGAGTGAGGTCGGCCCGTTCGGGGCGCTGTGGACGTCGATCTGGGACTGGAGGGCGGTGGCCGTATAAGCGGGGAACTGCGGGGCCGCCGGTGTCGCCTGCTGTCGCACGTTGTTGGGCTGATGTCGCGCCGTGGCGGACCCAGCGGCGCGAAGGCCGGCCTTCGCCTGGTCGGCGTCGCTGCTACTTCCGCAACCGGCAGCGAGGGCACCAACTGCAACTGCAATCACGACGACCGCCATGAACCGCATTCTTGACATTACGAAGTCTCCCCGCGTCGTTCGAGGCCCAATGGTACAGAGGGCCGCACACCCGTAGGTATGCGGCCCTCTGGTTGGGTGCTGCTGTCGCCGTACGGTTAGCCGGTGAAGTGCGCCGTCGTGGTGACGGCCGAAGCCACCGGGGCCTGCTGCACCACAGTCGTGGTCTGCGGCACCACGACCGTCTTGGTCACCGTCTGCGGCACCACGACCGTCTTGGTCACGGTCTGAGGCACCACGACCGTCTTGGTCACGGTCGGCGTCACGACTGTGTTGCAGTTCGCCGCCTTCTGAGTGATGCCATGGCCATTGCCGTTGCCATTGCCGTTGTTGGTGGAGATGCTGAGCTTGGGGCTAGCACCGCCCCCCGGCGGGCCGACTGGGGTGCCCCCCAGTGAAGCAGCTGTCCCGGCCGGGACCCGGCCAACGGTCGGCGGGGTGTTGTTGCCGACGTTGATGTTGCCGTTGCCGTTGCCGTTGTCGCTGCCAATGCTGTTGCCGTTGCCGGTCTGCACAACTTGGAGCG
>DATBBR010000098.1 GCA_036270875.1 Acidimicrobiales bacterium | reverse complement strand
TCAAGGCGACCGGAGATCAAGCCACCGTCGCCCAGGGTCAGTTCACGATCACCAGTGGGACTGGGCAGAGCTCGACTACCTCGACGCCGAAGCCCTAGTGCCCTCGTAGCACCACCGATCCTGCGTTGACCATGCGGACCTATGATCGCACGACAACTTCCCGACGGTCTCCGGGCCAGGCTGCCCCCCGCAAAGCGCCGGTCGCGCGGTGGGCTGAGGCGCACCCGAAGTATGCGGAGCCCGCCCGAAAGCTTATTGTTGAGGGAATCGGCGCGCTCTTCCTGGTCTTCGCGGTCGCAACGAGTGGACTCACCAGCAGCGCATTCACCCCGCTGGCGCCCGCTTTGCCCTCATGGTCATGGTCTACGCCGGCGGACACGTCGCCTCGCAGCCTGTTCTACGGGCTGGCTGTCGGACTGACTGTGGCGCGGGCCTTCGCCGTCGGCCGCATCTCTGGGGCTCGTTCAATCCAGCTGTGCCGCTCGGCGCTGCCACCGGCGGTCTCTAACCCCAACCCCGGTCCTGGGTCCATCACGGCCTCGGGTTCCGTCCAAGAAAGGAGATATTGAATGCCTACCTCGGAGTCCAAGCCCACGACAACCGATGCCGGTATCCCGGTCGAAAGCGATGAGCATTCCTTGACCGTCGGTCCGGGCGGCCCGATCCTGCTCCAAGACAGCTACCTCATCGAGCAGATGGCGCAATGGAACCGAGAGCGGATACCAGAGCGGCAGCCACACGCCAAGGGCAGTGGCGCGTTCGGCCGGTTCGAGGTGACCCAGGACGTCAGCGACTACACCAAGGCGGCGCTGTTCCAGCCGGGAACCACCACCCGGCTGGTGGCCCGGTTCTCCACCGTGGCCGGGGAGCGGGGAAGCCCCGACACGTGGCGTGACCCGCGAGGGTTCGCGCTGAAGTTCTACTCCACGGAGGGGAACTTCGACATGGTCGGCAACGACGTGCCGATCTTCTTCATCAAGGACCCGATGAAGTTCCAGCACTTCATCCGGTCGCAGAAGCGTCGCGCGGATAACAATCTGCGCGACCACGACATGCAGTGGGACTTTTGGACCCTCTCGCCAGAGTCGGCACACATGGTCACGTGGCTGATGGGCGACCGCGGCATCCCGCGGACCTGGCGGCACATGAACGGGTACAGCTCCCACACCTACATGTGGATCAACGCCAAGGGCCAGCGATTCTGGGTGAAGTACCACTTCATCACCGATCAGGGCATCGAGTTCTTCACCCAGCAGGAAGCCGACCAGATGGCCGGCGTCGACACCGATTTTCACACCCGGGACCTGTTCGACGCGATAAAGCGAGGTGATCATCCGAGCTGGACGCTGCGCATGCAGATCATGCCGTTCGACGAGGCGGCCGGCTACCGGTTCAACCCGTTCGACCTGACGAAGGTATGGCCGCATTCTGACTACCCCCTCATCGAGGTCGGACGGCTGACGCTGGACCGCAATCCGACCGACAACCACACCGAGATCGAGCAGGCAGCGTTCCAGCCCAACAACCTTGTCCCGGGGACCGGGCCGAGCCCGGACCGGATGCTGCTGGGCCGGCTGTTCTCCTACGCCGACGCCCACCGGGCCCGGCTCGGTGTCAACTACCAGCAGATCCCGGTCAACGCGCCAGTCGCCCCGGTGCACAGCTACAGCAAGGACGGTGCAATGCGCATCCACAACGTGACCGACCCGGTGTACGCGCCGAACTCCAAGGGCGGCCCTCGCGCTGACGGCGAGCACCACGCCCCGCCCAGCTGGTATGCCGACGGCGAGATCATGCGGAGTGCATACGCAGCGCATGCTGAAGACGACGATTGGGGTCAGGCCCGCACCATGGTCCGCGAGGTGTTGGACGATGCGGCGCGGGGCCGCCTGGTCAGCAACATCGTCGGGCACCTGCTCGACGGTGTGACCGAGCCCGTGCTCGAGCGCGCGTTCCAGTACTGGCGAAACGTCGACCAGGACCTGGGCGACCGGGTCGAGAAGGGCGTCCGCGGCGGCCAGTCCTGACCCTCTTCCCCCACCGGAGGCCCGGCGCCAGCAGGTGCCGGGCCTCCGGTCACGGCCGGAGCCCTGCGGAACCTCTTCGACCTCTCGTAGCCGGCATTTACTCCGCGCTGTCCGAGCTCGTCGTGGGTTGGGACGCAAGCCCGTCGGTCTCGCTACCGTCTGACGCGCCTACGCGAACGGAGTGGTCGAGTCCGTGACCCCCCGACCACTCCGTTGCTCTATCGACCGCCTCGGATCATGGTCCATGGCGACCAACACAAGGGTACCGCTTGGCTGGACAAATTGAGGCGCGGATCGGGGCTTCTGTCTTACCGCCACAGGATCGTAAAGGGGCTTGGAGCGACAGCACGCGGCCCTCCTCCTGGACTCCGCCGTCCGCTGCCACTCTCAGCAAGCTAATGGGCCTGCCGACATTCATTCTCAGCGCTTCGGGCGTTGACCCTCGGCCATCTGATTGCTCAGCCGGCTGGCCCCGAAGAGGCGTTGGATGCCAGCGGCTGGGCCAGGAGCAAGGCCTCCGAGGATGGCGCCGAGTCGAACCTCGATGGGAGCAATTACGACCTCGGCCTGGTCGTGCTCGATAGCCCGTACCACCCCCCGAGCCACGTCTTCGGGCGAGACGGTCCGAAGTCCGGGGGGCAGCTTCGCGCCTGATTCTGCGAACATACCGGCGCCTCGGACGAAGCCGGGCAGGACGACGGACACTCCGACTCCTGTCCCGTGCAGGTCCTGGCGTAGGCCGTGGGCGAAGCCGCGCAGGCCGAACTTGGTCGCGCTGTAGATGGCGCTGCCAGGCGATGCAGCCTTTCCGGATAGGGAGCCGACGAAGACCATGTGGCCCACCCGCCTCGCCGTCATGCCGGGAGCCAACTCCCTGGCCATGATGATCGGTGCCCGGAGGTTGACGTCGAGAGCTCGGTCGATCTGATCCGGTGTGTAGTCGAGCAGGTCCCCACTTGCTGGAAGCGCAGCGTTGGCGACGAGCAGGTCGACCTGGCCCGCCTGCTCGACCAACCGAGTTACGTCGGGCCGTTGAGCCAGGTCAGCAACGAGCGTGCGGGCCGACAGCTCGGTGGCAAGGGACTCGAGGGCCTCGGTCCTGCGACCGTTCAGAAGCAGACTGGCCCCGGCATTGGCAAGGGCTCGTGCGATGGCTTGACCCAAGCCGCCCGTGGCTCCCGTCACGAGAGCTGTGGTTCCAGCAAGCTTCACGTCTGTCCTCCCTTAGAGTGCTGATCACAGCATCGCCTCCCTACAGGAGTCGACACAAGCTCGTGTGAACGCAGCTCCGTGGAGACCCGGCGCGTGACACCGCATCTAGGCAGGCGATCGGAGACCACCACCCGGGGAGCTATTTGGGCGAGTTGGTCCCGATATTCGGATTGCGACGGTCCGCAATGGAACGTTGAGTGACGGCATCCACACCAGCCGAACCCCAATGAACAGCAATTTTCCCCCTGGTAGGGTGGAACGACACCACGAGGCACGGTTCACGCGTCAAGATCGCGGAGGATCGTTCTTGGCGGGTCTGCGGTTCCGGGCGGAGGGGTTGAGATGTTGAACGATCCAGCATTCAATGTTCGCATCGGCGCCCACCGACTCGTGACTCGTTCGTCAACCTCCGGACTCCAGGTCCGCGACTCCCCAGTAGAAGGTTCGGAGATCGTTGACGATTGAACCGGGGGCCTCGCGTCTGTTCCAAGGCAATCGAAGGCGGGCGAACCACAGAGCTCGTCCCCTGATCTGTGGCACGAGAGCTCGGTCGCTAGCTGTCGGAGCGCTGGCCAGTCTGGTTTGCGGACTGGCTTCCGTCACGGTGCTTTCGCCTGGCATTGCATACGCCGCCGTGGCGACGGACGTACCGTGCTCGGGGCCGGGTGGCGGCACTGCCGGCCTCGTTGCGGCAATCAACAAGGCCAACGGCAGCGGTGGTGGGACAATCAGTCTTAGAGCAGGTTGCACCTATGCCGTCACCACCGACGGTGGTTCTGCTGGCGAAGGTGGCCTGCCCGTCGTTACGAGCCCCGTGTCCCTCAATGGCAACGGGGCGACCATTCTCGGAAACGGCACTGCGTGGTGGAGCCTCTGCGCGTGGGCTGCCAATGTCAACATGACGCTCAGAGACGTGACCGTCAACGGCGGGAACCAACCCGCCGGTCCGACCTCGGGGGCGAGCGGTGGAGTCAAGACCTGCTCGGTACCACTCCAGACGCCCCCGAGTCCGTCGGCCGCAGTGACGGCGCCGCCGAGCACCGTCCCTTCGAAGCCGGTTGGCACCACTTCGCCTGCGTCTCCAACTCGGTCCCCAGCCACGACGGCGGCGCCGCCCGCGTCCAGCAGTCCGCCAGCGTCGTCATCGCCGCCTCCCTCAACCGCGACAACCGGCCTTCCGCACCCGATACACAGCCTCCCGGGCGTCGTGCCAGCCGTCCCGCACGACTCGACGGCGAACAGTTCGGCAACCCCGCCGCCGACTCAGCCCAGCCCTCGCGTCCCCGCTCTCAAGGCACCGGTGCCGGTTGGTAAGGGAATGTGGATATGGGCACCACCGCGAGTACCTGGAGGACCGGCTACCGCCACTCAGCCTGGGACCGCCAGTCCGCCGGTTGCCGCCATTCGTTCGCCCTCGGATTTCTCGAGGGCGCTCCTCGCCATCCTTGGGGATCCGAACACGGGTCCCAACGTCCAGGCCATCGACGCCTGGCAAGCGGCCGAGGGCGGATTCGTCCACCTCAACCCGCTCAACACGACCCAACCTGCGGCTGGCGCGACGATCTGGAACTCGATCGGCGTCAGGACGTACCCGGACTGGCCGACGGCCATCAGGGCCACGGCGCAGACACTGAAGAACGGCCAGTACCGGGGGATCCTCGCCGCCCTCAAGGCCGGGAACAGCGCCGCGGCGGTGGCTCACGCGGTCGGGGCGTCACCGTGGGGCACCGGCGATTTCTCCACCGTTGTCGGCCGGCAGTTCGCGCCTGTCGTCAACGGGACCTCACTCCCGGCCATCGATGCCATGGTGGCCAAGGCCCAAGGTGCCGGGCTGAGCTATGTGGTGGTGTTGCTCGGCTCGTCGGACGCCAGCTTCACTCACCAGAGCTTCCTCGACTCCTTCCTTCCCCTCGCCCACGCGGCCAACATCCGGGTCTACGGCGCCGACATGCCCAGCCTGGCCGACCCCAAGGCCGATGTCGCGCGGGCGGCCTCTGAGATCACCTACGCCACCCCCGACCAGGACCGGATCGATGGCTTCGTGGCTGACCTGGATCCGGCGGCAGGGGCGAACCCGCCTCTCCCAGCGGCCCAGGACTACGGCAACGCCCTGAGATTTGCCGTTGGTCCCGACTTCCCCCTCGTCGCAGCTGTTCCGGTTCCACCTGTCCCTGCGCCGCCTCCCCTCGCGGCCGTCTATCCCTACTCCCAGGTGGTATCGCCCTTCGACGCCGTCGCCGTCATGGATCCCTCATCCAGTCCGGCCAGCCAGGACCTCGCCCCGGCCATGGCTGCGCTGGCACCGCTGGGCAAGCCCGTGATCGCGGTGGACCAGGCCCCGGTCCTTCCGCCCCCGATTCCGGCACCCCCCGGTTCGACTCCCGCCGATCCGGCACGCGACCAGATGCTCGGCTTCATCAAGGCGGCCGACGACGCGAATGCAGTCTCGGTTTCCTACTGGAGCTGGGAGACGGCAACCGATCCGGTCTTCGACGCCATCCAGAGCGCGCCTCAGTTCAGCCTTCCGGTCGCACCGGCACCGATGTCTGTCAACAACGTGAGGAACTGGCAGACCCTTCTCAGTGGCCTCGGGTTCCCTGCCCTCAACTCCGGCCAGTGGGACATCCCCACCACGGCGGCGATCAAGGCCTACCAGCGCGCCGCGGCGATCCCCGTCACGGGCACTCTCAACGACGCGACCCGCACGACGATGCTGACACCGTTCACGCCGCCCCTCCCGGCCGCTCTTCTGTCCAGCGCGCTCGGAGTCCCGGCGGGCGTGGTAGGCCCGGGCGGCGCCGCGGTGCCGTTGCCCGTGGAGTATCTGAAGGGGGGCACTGTCGATCAGGGAGTGGACTACTCGGCGCCGGGTGGCACTCCTCTCTATGCAATGGGTTCGGGCACCATCATCCAGGAGGGCATCAGCGGGTTCGGGCCCAATGCGCCGGTTCTACAGATCACCTCCGGCCCGTTGGCGGGCAGGACTGTCTACTACGGCCATTCGGGGCCGGATCTGGTCCCCGTAGGGGCCCATGTCGTCCAGGGCCAGCAGATCTCGAGCGTCGGCAATGGCATCGTCGGGATCTCCACCGGCCCGCACCTGGAGATCGGATTCTTGCCCCTCGGTCACCTGGGCGCAGGCCAGTCCATGCTCGACTACCTCAACGCCATCTTGCCGTCCATCGGCGGGTGACAATGCCCGTCGGCAGCGACGGCTCAGCGGAAACCGGTTCCCCGAATCATCGCACTGCCCATAGATCCGCCAGCAATCAAGTGCAAGGAGGTTCCATTCTCTTGTCCCACACGGTCAGGAGGGCTGCAAGGATCTCCTCGGCGGCGCCCAGGCCTCCCAGGTGGCTCTCGCCCGGACGGACGAACAGCTCGGCGTCGGGCAGAAGGGAGACGACGTGCTCGCCATGAGACAGGGGAACGATGTGGTCGGCGTCGCCGTGCCACCACCGGATGGGCACGGCCACGTCCCGTACCGAGAACCCCCAGGGCCGGCAAAAGAGCACGAAGTCGAGGAGCGGCGCCGCCAGGCCCTTGCGGCTGCCGCGCAACAGGTCGTCGAGGAACATCGCCTTGATCTCCGGTCGAGAGAAGACACGCCGGTCTCCCTCGGGCGAGAAGTGCGCATAAACGTCGAATACCGGTGACGCCACGGGCCGCAGGGTCCGCACGCCGAAACCGAGAATGGTCGAAAGCGGGCCCTGGATCGCCGCCACCGTTGGAGCCAGAGGAGCGAGCCAGCCGACCAGCCCGCCGGGGATGGCGTCGTCTCCTCGAGTTGGAGCGACCCCGCCGAGCACGCCGCCGACGACGACGCGCTGCGGAACGGCGAACGCGCAAGCCAGCACGTAAGGGCCACCGCCCGAGAGGCCGAGCATGGCGAAGCGTTCCACGCCTAGGCGGTCGACGAGATGGGTCAGGTCGGGCACGAAGTCGAGGAATGAGCCGTACAGAACCGGTGTCGACTCTCCGACTCCCGGCCTGTCGATCCCAATGACCCGGATCTCGAGCTCTTCGGCCGCTACCCGGGTGGACTGGGGTATCTGGCGCCGTGCCCCGGGCGTGCCATGCATCCAGACGACAGGACGCCCGTGGGGCGGCCCGAACTCACTGAAAGCGAGTCGGCGGCCAGGCGCAACTTGTATCGTCCCTTCCACATGGGGCTCGGCGAGGCCACTCACCGACGACAGCCTGGTGGCTTGATCATGTCCTGCGACACGGTGAGCAGAGTAGCGAGATGCGGTCGTAGCTGTGCACGGCGAGATCGTCGAGCGCACCTAGCTCGAGCTACATGCCGTCGACGACCACCATTTGCCAGGTGCCCGCGCCTTCGCGGACGGCGCGGGCTCGGCGATAGTCGTCGGAATCGAACCACGATCGCGCGGCATCCGGCGACGGAAACTCGATGACGACGAGTCGCTCGGGCTCCCAGTCGCCGTCCAGAACAATCACCGCTCCGCCCCGTGCCAGGAAGCGACCACCGTGTCGCTCGACGCTTGGGCCCGACAGCTCACGGTACCGGGCCCCTCGCTCCGGATCCGTCTGCTTTACGTCAACGACGACATACGCAGGCACGAAAGGATTCTACGGTTGAGTGGGGCCGACGAGGGTGTGACCGCGGTCAATCGGCCGACGACCGGGGCCGCTCCTGGCGTCGAGCACCTCGCGGATCCGGCCATCGGTCATGGCGAGGGGCCGTAACCGGCCAGCGCCGTCTGCCAGTTCGTGGCGATGGCGTGCTGGGCGGTGGTCAGGGCGAGCCGGCCGGAGCACACGAGATCGTGCAGCCGGTTCTCGATGCCGTCCTTGGTCTGGCTGCCCGGGAAGCCGGGGCCGTCGTGAGGCTCCGGCCACAAGTTGGCTTGGGCGTTGTCGCCTCCGAGCTCCAGCGAGATCAGATGGTCCAGCTCGTAGCCGCCCCGCTGCGCGTATGGCACGCCGTAGGCGGCGAACACGGCGTGGCGTTCGGCCTCGGGGACGTCTCTGTGCGCACTGGCCCACCCCACCTGGCATACCTGGGCTGCCGTGACGCCGGTTAGCGCCTCGCCGGGCGTGAGCGCGGCATTGGGTATTGCCCCTGTCGGAGCAGCAGCCGCCGGTATTGGAGCGGGCGTGGTCTCGGTGGTGCTCGGCTCCGTCGTGGTCGGGGCGGTCGTGGTCGGGGCGGCCGTGATCGGCGCCGCCGTTGTGGCGGTCGGGCTCGAGCCCGGATGCGAGGCGGCGCACCCGGCGGCCAGACCGACGACGACCAGAGCCTGGGCGGCGCGGGCCTTGCCGAGGATCACGAGATCGACCGCCTGGCACCGGCTGCGATCAACACAACGACAGCGATGGCCACGACGGGCACCGCGATCTGCCAGAAGGCGACCACCGCCCCAATGATCAGGGCGAACGCCACGACGGTCCCACAGCCCCACTGACCGCTGCTACCCCGTGTGGCGGCCCGGTAGCCGCTGCGTCTACCGAGGAAGTACCAGAACATCATGCATCCACCTCAGTGTCAGTATGCCGTGAGCCTGTAACAGCCCAGATAGGGACGGCAGGAGACGTCGAAGTGCTGTCTCCCGCGATGAGTTTGACGATGTGACCCCGTCTAGATGTCGGAGATCGACGACGACCTCGAGGAGCTCAGCCCCGATGACACTTGTGGACCTGGAGCCAGCGACACGACGGCTGGCCGCCCTGATCGAAGACGTCCCCGATGGACGCCTCGATCAGCCGACGCCATGTCCGGCCTACGCCCTCGGTGGCCTGCTGGATCACATCGGGGGACTCTCTCTCGCGTTTACCGCCGCTGCACGCAAGGACACCGATGACCTCGGGAGCCAAGCCCCATCGGGCGATGCGTCGCGACTGGGTGAGGACTGGCGGATCCGCATCCCCCGAGACCTCGAGACGCTGGCGGAGGTGTGGCGCGACCCGACCGCCTGGAGCGGCATGACCCGCGCCGGTGGGGTGGACCTTCCGGGTGAGATCGCGGGCGTGGTCGCGCTGGACGAGGTGGTCGTCCACGGATGGGACCTGGCCCGGGCCACCGGCCAGCCATACGAGTGCGACAAGAGCACGCTGGAAGTGGTGCTCGGCTTCGTGGGGCAGTTCGCCGACCAGCCGGAGGCGCGCCAAGGGCTCTTCGGGCCCGTCGTCGGGGTGCCGCCGACCGCGCCACTCCTCGACCGCGTCATCGGCCTCACCGGGCGTGATCCCGCCTGGTCCCCCCGCTGACAAAGAGCACTGCGGACCCCTCATGCCTTGACCCCGAACGTGTGTTCGGATAGGGTGAGTGGCGCCTTCGTGGGCGAGGCAGTCACCGCCCTCCTCTCATTGGTCGAGCGCGCCGAGCGCGCCTGATGAGCGAGGAGTGGCATGCCCGCGAGCCTGCTGGACGCCGTGCGAAGGCTGTTGGAGCTCCTGGCGTCCTTCGAGCCTGAGCTGTTCTCAGGTGACGACTGCGCCACCCTGGCCGAGGAGCTGGGTCGCACCGAGAAGGCTTGCGCCGCGGGGTTGGTCCGCGCCGCCGCCCGGGCGGCCGCCGCCGGCGCTCACCAGCGGCGGGGCTATACCAACCCCGTCGACTGGCTGGCCCGCAGCGCCGGCTCCTCGGCCCCCCAGGCCCGGGAGGCCCTGGGCACGGCGGCGGCCCTGGAGGACTGCCCGACGACCAGGCAGGCGGTGGTGGCGGGCGAGCTGTCGCTGGCCCAGGGGGCCGAGATCGCCAGGACCGAGGCCGCCTGTCCCGGCACCGAGGCCGAGCTGGTGGGCCTGGCCAAGTCCTCGAGCCTGGGCGTGCTCAGAGAACGAGCCCGCAGCCGGCGCCTGAAGTCGGTGGACCCCGAGGAACTGCACGGCCGCCAGCAGGCGGCCCGAGAGCTGCGCCACTGGCGCGACGACCTGGGCATGGTGCGGGGGGTCTTTGCCCTGCCCCCGGTGGTGGGCATCCCCCTGATCAACCGCCTCGACGCCGAGACCGACCGCATCCGCAAGACCGCCCGCCGCCAGGCCAGCACCGAGTCCCGCGCCGCCCACGCCGCCAACGCCCTGGTGGCCCTGTGCGCCGGCGGGGGCAAGGGGAGGGCCAACCGGGCCGACCTGGTCCTGGTCTGGGAGCGGCCCGGCGACGGCGGGGAGGGGACCTGTCACCTCGTGGGTGGGGGCCAGGTCCCGGTGTCGGTGGCCCGCCAACGAGCCGAGGAGGCCTTCGTGAAGGGGGTGATCCACGACGGGGTGCGCATCGAGACCGTCAGACACATCGGGCGCCACATCCCCGCCGAGCTGCGCACG
>DATBBR010000097.1 GCA_036270875.1 Acidimicrobiales bacterium | reverse complement strand
TGTCGTGATCACGGAATTCGGCTGGCCGGATCCGAACGACGGTCGGTATATCACCAATGTCGTCAAGTTCGCGGAGGCCCACGGCTGGGGGTGGACGGCCTTCGCATGGGACGGGACTACGTCGGGCAAGTTCGACCTGCTTGCCGACGTCGGTCCTGGCGCGAGCTATCGCCCCACCCCGGCGGGGATAGCAGTGCTGTCGGGCTTGCTTGGCGTGGGCTGAGGTACGGGAGGCTGGACCACGAGGTGGAACTGGCGCGCCGTTGGGTTGGGTTTCGTGCCTTTTGGACCGAGCTGGACGGGTGTCGGTACAATCGGGTCGAAATGGGTCGGCCGATCCTTCGATTCGCGATTGGGGCGGTCCTCCTCACCGGACTTCTGCTGGTGGAGGCTCCAGCGCCCGCGGCGCGAGCGAGCACTGGGCAGTCCGACGGCCGGTTATCAGGCGTCGACTTCCTCACCGGCTACAGGACGATCGGCCAGGCTGCCTCGGAGTTCCAGCGGATCAGATCAGATGGAGCGAACACGGTCTCGTTCGACGTCTGGTGGCAGGTTCCTACGTCGTCCTCGAGCACGGTGACCCCCGTACCCGGTGGCACCGATTCCGACGCTGACATACTCGCAGCGGCGCAGGAAGCACACAATGCCGGCCTCAAGGTAACCCTCACGCCAAAGGTCGTGATCGGTTCGAACAGCGGGAACAGTGGCTGGCGTGGCCAGTACAACCCTCCCGATCCGGCCACCTTCTTCTCCAATTACCAGACAATGGTCGACCACTACGCCTCGTTGGCCCAGCAGGCAGGGATCTCCATGTTCCTCGTGGGCAGCGAGATGATCGCCTCTGACGGATATGCCGGCTACTGGCGCCAGGTGATCGCCTCTGCCCGCCGGTACTTCATGGGGCCGATCGCCTATGAGGTCGACTGGCGGGAGATCCCCCAATTCAGCTGGGGCGACGCACTGGACGATCTGCTGCTCTCCGCCTACTTCCCGCTCTCGAACGAGCAGTACCCGACGCTTGGTCAGCTCGAGGCCGGTTGGCACGCCTACCAGTATCCAGGCCAGAGCCAGACCTACGATGCCTTCACTACGGTTGCCGGGTTCGCCCGACGATGGGACAAGCCGATCATCTTCGGCGAGGCGGGGTATACCGCTACCACCTACCCCGCCAACCAGCCCTGGTGGAACGCCCCGAACCCCGCTGATCCGGCGCTGCAGTACCTTGCTTACCGAGCGCTGCTGGACACCTTTGTCGGCCAGCCCTGGTGGGGCGGGGTGCTGTGGTGGGCCTGGAATGATGGCGATCCCCGAAGTCCCGAGAGCAAGCCTGCCGAGAGCCTGATCGGCGTCCAGTCCGTGAACGCTGGTGGGGGACCAGGTCTTGCGCCCTCAGCATGGACGCCTGGCACGTCACTGCCCGGCCCGAGCCCCCATGCGGTCACTAGACCCGCTCCCTCGGGCGGATCTCCGAGCTCGGATGGAGCCGGCTCCGCGGGAAGCGGGCCCGGTGCAGCTTCCGGCACGGGATTCCTCGGACCCGCTGCCGTCGGTTCTTCGACTGCCGACGGCTCTGACAAGGCGTCGAGCGGCCCCTCGAAGCCGGTGGAGAGTGGGCTGGTCGCTCTCCGGCAAGTTCCGAGCACGGCCAATGGCGCCGCCGCTGGCCTGGCGATGGCAGTCCTGGCGCTGGCGAGCGCAGCCGTGTTGCTCATCCGCGACGTCCTCCGCTCGAGGACCGGGTCGGCGGCCCCTCTGCGCGCTCTAACCTCGTCGCGGCGACGACGGGGCTGATTGCGGAGTGCAGCACAGCACCGGCACGAGCTGCCCCCGCTGGTAGCCTCGTCGCGGATACCTGTGTCCTCGACCCAAGTCAAGATCCTCGTTCCGGGCAACCATCTCATGGTCGGCCTCCTGGGGCAGCGCGACGAGTTGCTGCGCTTGGTGGAGGAGGCCTTCGGGGGAGCCCGAATCCTGGTTCGGGGGAACGAGATCACCGTGGAAGGCGAGGACGCCGAGCGGGTGGGCCGCCTCTTCGAGGAGCTGGTGCTCCTGCTGGAGAAGGGCCACGGCCTCGACGCCGTCAACGTGGGCCGGACCATCGACATGGTAAAGGCCAACGAGCGGCCCTCGGAGGTGCTGAGCGCCGAGGTGCTGCGGTCCGCGAGAGGGCGGACCGTCCGGCCCAAGACTGCCGGGCAGAAGCGCTACACCGACGCGATCCGCGACAACGTGATCACCTTCTGCGTCGGTCCGGCCGGCACCGGGAAGTCGTACCTGGCCGTCGCCCTCGCCGTTCAGGCCCTCCAGGCGAAACAGGTGAACCGGATCATCCTCACGCGCCCCGCCGTCGAGGCTGGGGAGAGGCTCGGTTTCCTGCCCGGCGACCTCATGGCCAAGGTGGACCCATATCTCCGACCGCTGTACGACGCCCTCTATGACATGCTCGAGCCTGAGGCGATGCAGCGTCTCATGGACCGAGGCACCATCGAGGTAGCTCCCTTGGCCTTCATGCGGGGGAGGACGCTCAACTCCAGCTTCATCATCCTCGACGAGGCGCAGAACACCACTCCTGAGCAGATGAAGATGTTCCTCACCCGGATCGGCTTCGGCTCGAAGGCGGTGGTGACCGGCGACGTGACCCAGGTCGACCTGGCGGGGGGACGCTCGGGGATGGTCGGGCTCGACCGGATCCTCGGCGGCATCGACGACCTGGAGTTCGTGTGGCTCACCCAGCGCGACGTCGTGCGGCATCGCATCGTGGCTGACATCGTCTCGGCCTACGAGCGGGTGGGCGGCACCAGTCACGGCGGCCGTGGGCCGGCGACCGGACATACCGCGGGAACGTCCCGGACGGCGCTCCCCGACGGCGGGTCGCCCCGCGGGCTGGCGACCGAGGCCGAGCCCGAGTGGGCACCTGGCCCGGCTTCGGCCGGGCCGCGTTGAGAGGGGCAGCTGGCGAGGGTGGCCATCGAGGTCTTCGTCGCAGACGAGCAATCGACCCGTCCGGTCGAGCCTTCTCGGTGGATGGGCCTGGCCGAGGCGGTCCTGTCCGCTGAGGGCGTGACCGGTGACACCGAGCTGTCGGTCCTCTTCGTCGAGGAGGAGGACATGGCCCAGCTCAATGAGCGCTTCCTGGGCGAAGAGGGGTCGACCGATGTGCTGGCCTTCGCCATCGACGAAGAGCCGCTTGAGAGCGGTCGGTCGCCCGACTCGGGTGGCACTGGTCCCGGCTGGGTCCCACCCGAGCCCACCGACGTGCCGAACCTCCTCGGCGACGTGGTGATCTGTCCCGCCGTGGCCTGGCGCAATGCCCCCGATCACGCTGGGACCTATGAGGACGAGCTCGCCCTCCTGATCGTCCACGGCATCCTCCATCTCTTGGGGATGGATCACGTCGACGAGGAGGAGGCGACGGCGATGGAGCGGCGGGAGCGCGAGCTGCTCGACCGCTACCACCGGCGAGGACCGTCCGGAGCCTCGTCGTCGCCGACGGAGGTCTGATCGTGCTCCTTGCCACGACCGGGTGGGAGACGACCGATTCCGTGCTTGTCGTGGCCATCGTGGTCCTGCTCCTCTTCGCCGCCGTGCTTGCCCTGGCCGAGACGAGCCTGGTCCGCACCAGCCGCGTGAAGGCGCTGAGCCTCGAGGAGGAGGGACGCCGAGGCGCTCGCCGGCTCGCCCGCCTCGTCGAGAACCCCGAGCGCTTCCTCAACCCGGTCCTGCTGCTCGTGCTCGTGTGCCAGCTTGTTGCCGCCACGCTGGTCGGCGTGGTGTCAGAGCACCTGTTCGGCGCCCTGGGCGTGGCCCTGGCCACCGTGTTCGAGGTGACCGTGATCTTCGTTCTGGCCGAGGCCGTGCCCAAGAACTGGGCCGTGCGGCACCCGGAACGGGCGGCCCTCTTCGCGGCGCCGATCGTGGCGGCCCTGATCCGGTTCCCACCGGTTCGCCTCCTGTCGGGCATCCTCATCGGCCTGGCCAACCTGATCCTGCCCGGCGGCAAGGGCCGTCCTGACGCCTACGTCTCCGAGCGCGAGCTCCTGGCCATGGCCGACGTGGCCGAGGAGGCGGACGTGATCGAGACCGAGGAGCGGGCGCTGATCCACTCCATCATCGAGTTCGGCGACACCGTGGTGCGGGAGGTCATGGTCCCCAGGCCCGACATCGTGGCCGCCGAGGCGAGCCAGCCGGTGTCGGACGTCATCGAGCTGGCCATGCAGCGCGGCTACAGCCGCATCCCCGTCTACGAGGACAACATCGACAACATCATCGGCATCGTCTATGCCAAGGACCTGATGCGGGCGGACCTCGACGACCGGGACGAGACCCCGGTGCGCAACCTGGTTAGAGAGGCCCACTTCGTGCCTGAGACCAAGCGGATTGCCGAGCTCATGCGGGAGATGCAAGACCAGAAGTTCCACATGGCCATCGTCATCGACGAGTACGGAGGAACGGCCGGGCTCGTCACCCTCGAGGACCTCATCGAGGAGCTCGTCGGTGAGATCGTCGACGAGTACGATGTCGAGGAGCCGGCCATCGAGCCGCTGGCCAACGGCGAGTACCGGGTCAACGCCCGGATGCCCGTCGACGAGGTGAACGAGTTCCTCCACGCCGAGCTGCCAGACGGCGACTGGGACACCGTGGGCGGACTGGTGTTCAGCCTCCTCGGCCACGTGCCGACCGAGGGCGAGAGCGTCGAGGCCAACGGTGTTCGCCTGGCAGCCGAGAAGATCCAGGGTCGCCGCATCGGTCGGGTCCGCATCGCCAAGCTGCCCGGTGAACCCGCCGAGACGGCTGACAAGCCCCCGGAGTAGGGAGCACACGTGCGAACAGGGTTCGCCGGCCTGGTGGGAAGGCCCAACGTCGGAAAGTCCACCCTCGTCAACCGCATTCTCGGAACCAAGGTGTCCATCACGTCGGACAAGCCCCAGACAACGCGGCTGCGAATTCGTGGCGTGCTCAACCGACCCGGGGCTCAGATGGTCCTTGTCGACACCCCGGGCATCCACAAGCCCCGGACCGCGCTGAGCGAGCGCCTCAACGACCTCGCTGCCGACTCGATCAACGGCGTTGACGTCGTCGTGCTGGTGCTCGACGCCACTGCCCCCCTGGGACGGGGGGACCGCTTCGTGGCCGCGCAGGTGCCGCCTGACTCCGTCGTCGTGGTGAACAAGATCGATGTCGCATCGCCCGCCCAGGTACTGGCCCAGCTGCAGGCGGCCGCCGGCCTCGAGCTGGCCGAGTACCACCCCGTGTCGGCGGTCACCGGCGAGGGAGTCGAGGCCCTCGTCTCCACCCTCCTGGCGCGGATGCCGGAGGGACCGGCCTACTACCCGTCGGACGTCGCCGCCGATATCCCCGAGGCCGTGTGGGTCGCCGAGCTGGTCCGCGAGCAGCTACTGGCTCATGCGCGCGAGGAGCTGCCCCACTCCATCGCCTGCCGAGTCACCGAATGGGAGTGGCCGCGCATCCGCTGTGAGATCCTCGTCGAGCGTGAGTCCCAGAAAGGGATCGTGATCGGCCGGGGCGGCGCCGTCCTCAAGGCGGTCGGCGAGGCCGTGCGGGCGCAGCTGGAGCCCGGGGCCTTTCTGGAGCTGTTCGTCAAGGTCGACAAGGACTGGCAGCGCCGCCCACGTGCCCTGGAGCGGCTGGGGTACTAAAAGCGAAACGGGGCAATGGTTGCCGCGGCGTCGCCGTCGGAGGAGGCCTGGACGGCCTTGTCGAAGTCATGGGTGTGATCGAGGCTTGCTGGGTGTGGCTACGGCCGCGTGGAACTTGGCGTCGAGATGAGCGTGCCTGGTGATCCTCTCCAGTCTCGGGAGGATAATCGAGCGCGTTGGCGATGAAGCTCTTGTATTGGACGTCGGCGGTTGGGCTAAGCCGTTCACCAGGGCCGACTGGGTGCTCGACCAGATGCCGTATGAGACCCGTGGCCTTTACGGGCGGGACGGCGTCGAGGAGGAGCGATTTAGCAGCGAGACGTGGGTCCGCCGTGACATATGCGACCACACCCCATGGCCGTTCCCCGACAAGAAATTCGACTACGCCGTCTGTTCCCACACCCTCGAGGACGTGAGAGACCCGATCTGGGTCTGTCACGAGCTGGTACGTGTCGCCAAGGCTGGTTATATCGAGGTGCCCTCTCGACTGGAGGAGCAGAGCTATGGGGTGCAGGGTCCTTGGGTGGGATGGGGGCATCACCATTGGCTCGTCGACATCGTGCCCGGACAGGTTCGTTTCGCCTTCAAGCATCACGTGCTCCATAACCGGCCCAGCGACCACTTTCCTCCGGGCTTCCACGAGCGGCTCTCACAGGACGATCGGGTCCAGTGCATGTGGTGGGAAGACGGCTTCGAGTTCAGGGAGCAGATTCTTGTGGGACCGGAGGAGGTCGACAGCTATCTCGCCGACTTCGTGACCGAGAATCTCCGGGCTCGCCCGCTCCCGGCCCCGTCTCGACCCCGCCACCTCCAGCGGCTTGGGGCCCTAGCGCGTCGCCGGCGCGGCTGAGCCCATCCCGCACTGAGGCGCCTTCGGATCTGTCAAGAATGCCGCCACATCGTGGAGGTGGCGCGTCCGGGTCATCGGCGGGAGCGCCTCGACGAGCTCCCAGCGGTAGCTGGCCTTGGCTAAACGCGAGTCGAGCACGGCGACGACACCGCGGTCGCTGGCGGAACGGATCAGCCGTCCAGCCCCCTGAGCGAGGAGGGTGGCGGCTCGGGGAAGGTCCACCTCTCGAAAGGCTGCCTGGCCGAACCGCTCTCGGCGGGCCTGGAGAAAGGGCTCATCGGGCCTCGGAAACGGAATGCGATCGATGACCACGAGGGAGAGAGCCGGACCGGGGACGTCAACGCCCTGCCAGAAGCCTAAGGTGGCGAACAGGCAGGACGACTCCTCGCTGGAGAAGGCCTCGATAAGCGCCGGCTTCGGGAGCTCCGATTGGGTCAGGAGGCGAAATGGGATTCGTTCGCGCAGCGCCTTCGCGGCCCCCTCCATGGCGCGCCAGCTGGTGAACAGCGCCAAGGTGCGGCCTCGGGCAGCCTCGATCAGGGCCTCCAGCTCGTCGTGCAGGACGGCCTCGGCGCCCTCGAGGCGACGGTCCGGCAGGTGGGCGGCGCAGTACAGCATGGCGTTGCTGGAGTAGGGGAACGGGCTGCCGGTGTCCAGGTCGTCGCTCGCCCCATCGGATACGCCGAGCCGCCGCCCGATCCCCGGCGGGATGGTTGCGCTGGTGAGCACGACCGTGGCGCGAGCCCAGAGGGCCTCGGCCAGCACGGGGCCGACATCGAGCGGCGCGACCTTCAGGACCGGCGCTTCCGTGGGTCCCTCGACCCAGGCGACCTGGGCCGGACCGACATTGGAGGCGGTAGCGACATCGTCAGCCAGATGGCCAGCGGCTAACAGCGCCCTCGTCCTCACTGCAGTTGCTTGGGCCGATTCGTCGCTAGCGGGAGCGGTGTCACGCCTGAGCGCTGAAGTGGCGCGGGCGAGGCGCCCGGCCGCCACCTCTAGTGCACCCGCCAATGCGGGATCCATGTCCGCCGCCACGCGCCGGCCGGTGTGGCGTTCCAAGGCGGTCTCCAGCGTGTCGCCGGCACCGGCTATCTCGTCGGGGATTGTCGAACTGTCCCGGAGCAGCACGGCGCGCAACAGTCGAGAGAGGGCGCGGAAGCGCCCGGCCGCCACCTCGGTGCCGAAGCTGGCGATAACGACGTCCTCGACCTCGTGAGCCTCGTCGAATATCACCACGTCGTGCTCGGGAAGTACGGCACCCCCACTGGCCAGATGCGACCCGTAGAGATGGGTATTGACCACAATGACGTCGGCCTCCGCGGCGCGCTCTCTAGCTGCTTCGGTGAAGCAGGTCTCACCGGATGGACAGCGGTGTGCTCCCGGACACTCTCTGTGACCGACACTCACCATCGCCCACGCCTGGGGCCTCGGCTCGAAGTCCAGCTCGGCGCGGTCTCCGCTGGGTGATCGAGCAGCCCAGCTCACCAGGCGGCGCACCTGCGCGGCGACGCCCGCAGTCTCGCCGGAGCTTGCCCCTCTGCCCCCTTCGCTCCAGTCGGCCGCCTCCTCCAGGCCCAGCTGCTCGGCGCCTCCGGCGACCTCGGCGGCTCGCTGGCGGCACAGGTAGTTGGACCTGCCCTTGAGGACAGCGAACCGAAATGGGTGGCCCAGGTGGCGGGCGAGAAATGGAAGATCCTTGCTGGCCAGCTGGTCCTGCAGCGCCTTGGTAGCGGTGGCGACGATCACCTTCTTCCCCGAGAGGATGGCAGGGACCAGGTAGGCCAGCGACTTCCCCGTCCCAGTTCCGGCCTCTACGACGAGATGACGACGATCCTGAATCGCGCGTGCCACCGCCTGGGCCATTGCCCGCTGACCTTCACGAGCCTCGCCGCCTTGGGGAAGCGCCCCCACAACCCGGTCCAGCGCGCTCGAGACGTCCGATCTGGGCACCCAGTCAATGTAGCCACACGGTGTGACCACGGAGCACCGGTGACGACGAGATGCCATGTGAGCGGTCCGCGAGTTCGTTCTCGACCGCTCAGTCCAGCGGCTTCACAGCGGCATTGCGAGGTCGTCATACTGGTGCGCGGGCCCGCGCGCCGTGCAGCATCCGTCTCGGCCGGGGCCTCGGCGCTGGTTGGAGTGTGACGGGCCCCGTCGGGCTGAGAGGGATCGTTCGTGCGAGTCCGGATTTTCACCGAGCCCCAGCAAGGGGCTACTTACGACCAGCTGCTGGCGGTCGCCCGAACCGCGGAGCAGTGCGGCTTCGACGCCTTCTTCCGTTCGGACCACTACCTGCACATCCCCGGGGTGACCGGGGGCACGGGCGAGCCCGGCCCGACGGACGCCTGGATCACGCTGGCCGGGCTGGCCCGGGAGACGAGCCGGATCCGGCTGGGCACCCTCCTGTCTCCGGTGACGTTCCGTCTTCCGGGGCCCCTGGCCATCTCGGTCGCCCAGGTGGACATCATGAGCGGCGGGCGGGTGGAGCTCGGTCTCGGTGCCGGCTGGTACGACGGCGAGCACCGGGCCTACGGCATCCCGTTCCCGCCCCTTGGTGAGCGCTTCGAGCTGCTCGAGGAGCAGCTGGCGGTGGTGTCAGGGCTGTGGAGCACACCGCCGGGCGAACGGTTCACCCTCCGCGGCCGTCACTACGCCCTCGAGGACAGCCCGGCCCTCCCCAAGCCCGTCCAGCGGCCTCACCCGCCAATCGTGCTGGGTGGGGCCGGCGCCACCAGGACGCCCCGGCTGGCCGCCGGGTACGCCAACGAGTACAACCTGCCGTTTCACTCGCCCGAGGACTGCCAGCGTCAGTACGAGCGGGTACGGGCGGCGTGCGAGCAGCTGGGGCGGGATCCGGCGGGGCTCGTGCGGTCAGCAGCCGTGACGGTGTGCTGCGGGTCGGACGACGACGAGGTGGTCCGACGAGCCACGGCCGTGGGCCGCGATGTCGGTGAGCTGCGGCGCAACGGCGCCACCGGCACCCCGACCGAGGTGGCCGAACGGCTCAACGCCTATCGGGAGGTGGGCGCGGAGGCCGTCTACCTCCAGATCCTGGACGTAACCGATCTCGACCACCTTCAGCTGATCGCCGAAGAGGTCGTGCCCCAGCTCGGGGGGTAGCCCCGGTCCGGCCTGACCGGGGGTAGCTTCGCCTTGTGGACCTCGACGGCATCAACAGCAGGCGCCTTCCGGTCCACATCGGCTGCGTGATGGACGGCAACGGCAGGTGGGCCCAGAAGCGGGGCCTGCCCCGGACCGAGGGCCACAGCGCCGGCGAGGAGGCCCTCTTCGACGCCGTCGAGGGGATGCTGGAGCTCGGGATCGGGTGGTTCACGGTGTACGCCTTCTCCACCGAGAACTGGCGGCGGCCCCCGGACGAGGTCCGGTACCTGATGAACTTCAACCAGGGTCTCCTCGTCCGCCGGCGGGACGAGCTCAACGGCAAGGGGGTGCGCATCCGCTTCGCCGGGCGCCGCGACTGGCGCGTGCCCCGCCGCCTCCTCCGCCGAATCGAGGAGTCCGAAGCCCTGACCCGGCACAACCGGCGCCTCACGCTCACCATGGCCTTCAACTACGGCGGCCGGGCCGAGATCGTCGACGCCGTGCGGGACCTGGTGGCCTCGGGCGTCTCGCCCTCCCGGGTCGACGAACGGGCCATCCGGGCCCACCTCTACTACCCTGACGCGCCCGATCCCGACCTGGTCATCCGCACTTCGGGAGAGTTCAGGATCTCCAACTTCCTCTTGTGGCAGCTGGCCTACAGCGAGCTCGTGTTCAGCGACGTGCTGTGGCCCGACTTCCGCCGCCAGCATCTGTTCGAGGCGGTGCGGGAGTTCCAGCGGCGCGACCGACGGTACGGCGGGGTCGAGGCGTGAACGCCCGCCTGGCCATCCCCGTGGCGGTGATCGCCGTGTTCGTCGGGGTGGTCCTCGTCGCCTTCCTGGCCGTCGAGGGCTTCTCGGCGGCCGTGGCCATCCTTGTGGTCGTATTCGCGCTCGTCGCGTTCATCATCGTGGGCGGCCAGGTCCGATGAGCCTTGCCCTTCCATGAGCCTGTACCGGGACCAGGGGGTGGTGCTGCGCACGATGCGGCTCGGTGAGGCGGATCGCATCGTCACCCTGGTGACGGCAGATCATGGAAAGGTGCGGGCGGTCGTCAAGGGGGTGCGCAAGACCAAGAGCCGGTTCGGTGCCAGGCTCGAGCCCCTCAGCCACGTGGCCCTCCTGTGCTGGCAGGGTCGGGAGCTCGACGTCGTCACCCAGGCGGAGGTGCTCGACCACCTTCGGATCGTGCGCGAGGACCTGAACCGCCTCTCCCGGGCCACCGCCATGCTCGAGGCCGTGGACCAGGTCGCCCAGGAGCGCCAAGCCAATCCTCGCCTGTACGAGATGCTCGTCGGCGCCCTCCGGGCGCTGGCGGCGCGGGACGCACCCCTGGTGGTGCCGGCCTTCTTCTGGAAGTTGCTGGCCCTGGAGGGCTATCAGCCCCTCCTCGACGCCTGCGCCATCTGCGGGGCCGAAGCGCCGCTCGTCGCCTTCGACCTCTCCGAGGGTGGGACGCTGTGCCGGTCCTGTCGGCGCGGCGCCGCCGTGAGCCCCCACGCGCTGGACCTTGTCCGTCGGATCCTGGGCGGTGACCTGGCCGGCGCCCTCGAGGAGCCGGCCGGACCCGCCACGCACGAGGTCGAGGTGCTGGCGTCCAGCGCCCTCGAGCACCATCTCGAGCGTCGTCTGCGCGCCCTGCGCATGCTCGAACGCACCTGACGACGTCGGAAGATATACGCCGGAGGGATGGCTGGAGGCCTCCGGTATCCTCGGCCCATGCCCCCCGAGGACCTGATGGAGCGCGTTGTCAACCTCTGCAAGCGCAGGGGCTTCGTGTTCCCGTCGGCCGAGATCTACGGAGGGTTCCGCTCGACCTACGACTACGGGCCGCTCGGCGTGCTCGCCCTCCGGAACGTGAAGGATGCCTGGTGGCGGTCCATGGTCCAGCTGCGCGACGACGTCGTCGGCATCGATGCGGCCATCCTCACCAGCCCCAAGGTCTGGGAGGCCTCGGGCCACCTCACCAACTTCGCCGACCCGCTCGTCGACTGCCGAAACTGCAAGGAGCGCTGGCGGGCGGATGAGATCGGCGGGGTCTGTCCCAACTGTGGCTCGAAGGATCTCACCGAGCCCCGAGCGTTCAACATGATGTTCAAGACCTTCGTGGGACCGGTTGAGGACGAGGCCTCAGTGGCCTACCTCCGACCGGAGACAGCCCAGGGCATGTTCCTCAACTTCAACAACGTGCTCCAGACGACGCGGAAGAAGCCGCCGTTCGGTATCGCCCAGATCGGCAAGTCGTTCCGCAACGAGATCACCCCAGGCAACTTCGTCTTCCGCACCCGTGAGTTCGAGCAGATGGAGATGGAGTACTTCGTGCCTCCGGCGGAGGCGGACACCTGGTTCGAGTACTGGTGCGCGGAGCGCATGGCGTGGTACCGGGGCCTGGGGATCCCCGAGGATCGCCTCCGTCTCCGGGAGCACGACGCCGAGGAGCTGTCCCACTACTCGGCCCGCACCGCCGACATCGAGTTCGCCTTTCCTTGGGGTTGGGGCGAGCTCGAGGGTCTGGCCAATCGCACCGACTACGACCTGAAGGCGCACTCCGCCGCCTCGGGGGAGCGGCTGGAGTACTTCGACCAATCGACAGGGGAGCGTTACGTCCCCTACGTCATCGAGCCGGCCGCTGGCGCCACCAGGGCCATGATGGCCTTTCTGCTGGCCGGCTACGACGAGGACGAGGTCGGCGGCGAGCATCGAACGATCCTGCGCCTCCATCACCGGATAGCGCCCTACGACGTCGCCATCCTCCCGCTGTCGAAGAAGGAAACGCTGACGCCGGTGGCCCGCAAGGTGCTCGCGCTGTGCCAGCCCCACTTCATGTGCGACTACGACGAGACGCAGTCGATTGGTCGCCGCTACCGTCGCCAGGACGAGATCGGCACGCCCTACTGCGTCACGGTCGACTTCGACAGCCTCGACGACATGGCGGTGACCATCCGGGAACGGGACAGCACCGACCAGGTCCGTGTGCCCATCGACAGCTTGATCGACGAGCTGAGGGCTCGGCTCCCGCTCACCTGAGGGCCTCCCGGCCGCGCCGGCCTTGTGGGTAGGCTCGGGGCGTAGAACGTGGCAGGAGGGCCCGGATGGCGTACGTCTTCAATTTCGACCACAAGCACCGCAAGCCGCCGATGGAGATGAAGGACCTCCTCGGCGGCAAGGGTGCCAACCTGGCCGAGATGACGTCGGTGCTGGAGCTGCCGGTGCCGCCCGGGTTCACGATCTCCACCGATGCCTGTCGCGCCTATATGGCCGGCGGCTGGCCGGACGGGCTCACCAAGGAGATCGACCGGGCCCTGGACAAGCTCGAGAAGGCCATGGGCAAGCACCTCGGCGACCCCGGGGACCCGCTCCTGGTGAGCGTGCGCTCGGGGGCCAAGTTCTCGATGCCGGGGATGATGGACACCGTGCTGAACCTCGGCCTGAACGACGAGTCGGTCGAGGGTCTGGCCAAGCAGACCAGCGACGAGCGCTTCGCCTACGACTCCTACCGGCGGTTCATCCAGATGTACGGCCGCATCGTGCTCGGCCTGCCGGGCGAGGAGTTCGACGGGCTCTTCGACGCGGCCAAGGAGCTGGCCAACACCACCTCCGACGCCGACGTCCCGCCCGAGCTGCTCCGCTACCTGGTGACGTCGTTCAAGCAGATCGTCGAGCGCTCCACCGGATCGCCGTTCCCCCAGGAGCCGACCCAGCAGCTGCGGGGTGCCATCGAGGCCGTCTTCGGATCCTGGAACGGGCCCCGGGCGGTCACCTACCGCAACCGCGAGCGCATCCCCCACGATCTGGGCACGGCCGTCAACGTGCAGGCCATGGTCTTCGGCAACCGCGACGACAACTCCGGTACCGGCGTGGGCTTCACCCGGGACCCGGCCACCGGAGCACAGGGCGCGTATGGCGACTTCCTCGTCAATGCTCAGGGCGAGGACGTCGTCGCCGGCATCCGCAACACCGAGCCACTGGCTGCTCTCGACGACCGCTTCCCCAAGATCTACAAGGAGCTGCTGGCGATCTTCGAGCGCCTCGAGCAGCACTACCGGGACATGTGCGACACCGAGTTCACCATCGACCAGGGCAAGCTGTGGATGCTCCAGACCAGGGTGGGCAAGCGCACCGGAGTTGCGGCGCTGAAGATGGCCGTGGACATGACAAAAGACCGCCGCATCAAGCTCACCCGGGCCGAAGCGGTGGGACGCATCAATGCCGACCACCTGGACCAGGTCCTCCACCCCCGGTTCGCCTCCGGCGACGTCACGGTGCTGACCAAGGCCCTCGGGGCGTCGCCTGGTGCAGCTGTCGGACGTGCCTGCTTCACTGCCGACGCGGCCGTGGCCGCCGCCGGGAGGGGAGAGCAGGTCGTGCTGGTGAGGACCGAGACCTCGCCCGAGGACGTCCACGGGATGATGGCCGCCGAGGGCATCCTCACCGCACGCGGTGGGCTGGTCAGCCACGCCGCTGTGGTGGCCCGAGGATGGGGCAAGCCCGCCGTGGTGGGCGCCGAGGCGGTCCGCATCTCGGGTACGCGCTTCACCGTGGGCGATGTCACCGTGTCGGAAGGTGACTACATCTCGCTCGACGGCACCAGCGGTGAGGTCGTGGTGGGTGAGGTGCCACTGACGGCGGCGGCCCCGCCGGCCGAGTTTGTCACCGTCCTCGGCTGGGCGGACGAGATCCGCCGCGGGCGCTTGGGCGTCCGAGCCAACGCCGACACCGGGCCCGATGCCGCCAACGCCCGCAGCTTTGGTGCCGAAGGCGTCGGGCTGTGCCGGACCGAGCACATGTTCCTGGGCGACGAACGGCTGCCGATCGTGCGTCGCATGATCCTCGCCGCTACCCCAGAGGAAGAGGAGTCGGCTCTGGAGGAGCTCCGGGTGGCGCAGAAGGCTGACTTCGCCACCATCCTCGAGGCCATGGACGGTCTCCCGGTGACCGTCCGGCTGCTCGACCCACCCCTCCACGAGTTCCTGCCGAAGACCGAAGACCTGCTGGTGAAGGTGGCCACCGAGGGCCTCGAAGCCGAGGAGCGGCTGCTCCTCGATGCGGCCCTGGCCTGGCAGGAGGTCAACCCCATGCTCGGCACGCGCGGTGTCCGGTTGGGGGTGATCAAGCCCGGCCTGTACGCCATGCAGGTCCGCGCCCTCATGGAGGCCGCTGTCGAGCGGGCCGCCGCCGGGGGGGCGCCCATCGTGGAGATCATGATCCCGCTGACCGTCTCCCGGGAGGAGCTGGCGCTGGCCCGATCGTGGGTCACGACCGCGGTCGCCGAGGTGGTGGGCGACTCGCCTGCCAGCGCCAAGGGTCGCGCGGGAGGCTCTGCGGGGAACGGCGCCAAGGCGAGACGGCGGCGCCTCGAGGTCTCGATCGGCACCATGATCGAGACTCCGAGAGCCGCGCTCCGGGCGGACGAGATCGCCGAGGAGGCGGATTTCTTCTCCTTCGGGACCAACGACCTCACCCAGATGACCTTCGGCTTCAGTCGGGACGACGTGGAGGGGCGGTTGATGAGCGCCTACCTCGAGAAGGGGCTCCTTCCGCACAATCCCTTCGAGACCGTCGACGCCGGCGGCGTGGGCGAGCTGGTATCGATCGGTGTGCAGCGGGGGCGGCACACCCGGCCCGACCTCAAGGTGGGCGTGTGCGGCGAGCATGGTGGCGACCCCGACTCGATCGCCATCTTCGCCCGGGCCGGCGTCGACTACGTCAGCTGTTCCCCCTTCCGGGTGCCCATCGCCCGCCTCGCCGCCGCCCAGGCCGTCCTTGCCGCTGACGGCAAGGTCTGACGCCGCCGGCTGAGGCTGCGGCGGCGATGTTCGACGTCACCGAGGCGGCGGTGGAGGGTGCCCTCGCTGCCGGCGCCACCTACGCCGACGCCCGGGTCGTGCTCTCTCGATCCCAGCTGATCAGCGCTCGCGACGAGACGGTGGAGACCCTGAGCCAGGGTGAGGCGATCGGCGTCGGGGCGCGGGCACTGATCGGCTCGTCGTGGGGGTTCTTCGCTACACCCGAGACGAGCACTGCCTCTGCGCGCCAGGCAGGGGAGCGGGCGGCCGAGATCGCCAGGGCGTCGGCGCTGGTGGCCGGATCGGGCCGTGGCCCTGGGCCCGGTGGCCTGGCGGAGGTGCCTCCGGTGGTCGCCCACTGGGAGTCGCGCTACGAGGTGCACCCGTTCGAGGTCTCGCTGAGCGAGAAGGCAGATCTGCTCATCGAGGCGACCACGACCATGCGCTCGGTCGCCGGGATCTCACTCGCCGAAGCCGACGCCACGGTGTGGGACACCGAGAAGTGGTTCGTCTCGAGCGAGGGCCACCGGATCTCCCAGCGCCTGGTCGAGTGCGGGGCGTCGATGACGGCCACCGCCATTGGCGACAGCGAGACGCAGCGCCGGTCCTACCCCGGTATACGGGGCCAGTACGGCACGCGGGGCTGGGAGCTGGTCCTAGGCATCGATCTGGGCGGAAATGCGGGCCGCATAGCCGAGGAGGCGGTGGCGCTCCTGCACGCTCCACCCTGCCCGGCCGGCACCACCGACCTCATCCTCGGCAGCGAGCAGCTCGCCCTCCAGATCCACGAGTCGGTGGGCCACGCCGTCGAGCTGGACCGGATCCTCGGCTGGGAGGCCGCCTTCGCCGGGACGTCCTTCCTGGACCTCTCCCACCTGGGCCGCCTCCGCTACGGCTCGGAGCTGATGAACATCACCGCCGACGCCACCCTGCCGGGAGCCCTGGGATCGTTCGGCTACGACGACGAGGGCACTCCCGCCCAGCGGGTCGACATCGTCCGTGACGGGGTCTGGGTCGGCGTGCTGTCGGGCCGGGACTCGGCCCGCCTGGCCGGGGTGCCGCCCGGAGGGATGGTGCGAGCAGACGGCTTCAACCGCTTGCCGATGGTGCGCATGACCAACATCGGGCTGCTGCCCGGCGACTCCTCCCTCGAGGAGATGATCGCCGAGACCGAGGACGGCATCTTCATGGACACCAACCGTTCCTGGTCGATCGACGACCGGCGGCTCAACTTCCAGTTCGGCTGCGAGATCGCGTGGGAGGTCAAGGGTGGGAGGCGGCGGCGGATGCTGCGCAACCCGACCTACACCGGCATCACGCCGGAGTTCTGGGGATCGCTGGACCGGTTGGGTGGTCCGGACGAGTGGGCCTTCTGGGGGACCCCCAACTGCGGCAAGGGCCAGCCCAGCCAGGTGGGCCACACCGGTCATCCGGCGGTGCCGGCCCGGTTTCGTGGGGTGCGGGTCGGGGTGGCGGGTTGAGCGCCGAGCTGGGCTCGGCAGCGGCCGATGGGGAGCTGGCCGTCTGCGACCGGGTGCTCGAGATCGTCGGCGCCACCGCCGCGGCCCAGGTCCGGGTGTCGTCGGGTCGGCGGTCGCTCACCCGCTTCGCCAACTCCCTCATCCATCAGAACGTCGCCGAGGACAAGTGCGCCGTCACCCTTACCCTGGTGGCCGACGGACGGCTGGCCCGAGCGGGCACCAACCGGGTGGACGACGATGCCCTGCGGGCACTCGTGGAGCGGACCCGCGAGGCGGCCAGCCTCCGGCCACCCGATCCGGACTGGCCCGGTCTGGCCCCGCCCGCGCCGGTCGCCCCTGTCGACCACTACGACCGGGCCACCGACGAGGCCTCGCCCCGGCAGCGGGCCGAGGTGGTGGCGGCCTTCCTGGACGCGGGCGGCGGAACCGGCATGCTGGGGGCGGGGTACTGCCAGACGACGAGCGAGGTGGCGGGCTTCGCCAACAGCGACGGCCAGCGGCTCACCGGGCGGTCCACCCAGGCCACGATCGACGGCATCCTGCGGCAGGGCTCGGCCGACGGCAGCGGCTCCCAGACGGCGGTCGACCTGGCCTCGCTGGACGGCGCCAGCGCGGGCCAGGACGCGGCGGCGAGGGCGGCGCTGGGAGCGGAGGCGATCGAGCTGCCACCAGGCCGTTACGAGGTCGTCCTGGAGCCCGCCTGCGTGGCCGACATCTGCCAGTTCCTGGCCGGCCTCGGCTTCAACGCCAAGATGCACGCAGACGGGCGGTCCTTCGTGCACCTGGGCGAGGCGCAGTTCGATCCCGCCGTGAGCCTGTGGGACGACGCCACCGACAACCGCGCCGTGGGCCTCGGATTCGACGCCGAAGGCACCCCCAAGCGCCGGGTCCCCATGGTGGAGTCCGGGGTGTCGGTGGGCCTGGTCCACGACCGGCGCACGGCTGCCAAGGCGGGCACCACTTCCACCGGCCACGCCATCGAGGGCGGAGAGCGGTTCGGTGCCTATCCGACGAACGTCTTCCTCGGGGCCGCCGGCGACGTCGGCTCGGGGACCGGCGCGCCGGCGAGCGGGGGAACCCTGGACCAGGTCGTGGGGGCCGTGAGGAGGGGACTGCTCGTGACCGACTTCTGGTACACCCGCATCCTCGACCCCAAGACCCAGGTCGTGACCGGCCTGACCCGCAACGGGCTCTTCCTCATCGAGGACGGACAGCTGTCCCGGGGGGTGCGCAACCTCCGCTTCACCCAGTCCTATGCCGGAGCCGTGGCGCCCGGCCACGTCAAGGGGATCGCTCCTGACGCCCGCCTCGTCAACAGCAGCGCCTTCGTCCCCAGCTTGCACCTCGCCTCGTGGAACTTCACCGGAGGGGCCAGGGGCTGAGGCAATCGCGGCGAAGGCGCCCGCCGACCGGTACCGTCCAAACCGTGGCGATCCCCGACGAGGCCGTGGCCCAGGTGCGGGCGGCGACCGACCTCGTGGCCCTGGCGGGCGAGCACGTCGCCCTGCGGCGCCAGGGCCGGCGTTGGGTCGGCCTGTGTCCATTTCATTCCGAGCGGACGCCGTCGTTCACGGTGAACGCGGAGGAGGGCCTCTACTACTGCTTCGGGTGCCAGGCCGCAGGCGACGCCATCAGCTTCGTCCGCGCCGTCGACCACCTCGACTTCGTGGAGGCCGTCGAGCGTCTCGCCGAGCGGACCGGCATCCCGATCCGGCACGACGATGCTGGCGGCGGACGGGAGCGCAAGCGCCGCGATCGCCTCCTGGCTGCCATGGGCGCCGCCGTGGAGTGGTACCACGAGCGCTTGCTCCACCACCCCGACGGTGGTCGGGCCCGGGACTACCTCCGCTCGCGCGGCTACGACGCGTCGACGGTGCGAGCCTTCTCGCTGGGGTGGGCGCCCGACGACTGGGATGCGCTGGCTCGGGCGCTGGCGGTGCCGGGCGAGGTACTGGCCGACGCCGGACTTGGTTTCGTCAATCGCCTGGGACGCCAGCAGGACGCCTTTCGGGCCCGTGTGCTGTTCCCGATCTTCGACACCGGCGGTCGACCCGTCGCCTTCGGCGGGCGGGTCCTCCCGGTCCGCGACAACGGCGGCGGCGCCGCCGATGGTCCCAAGTACAAGAACTCGCCCGAGACGCCGATCTACTCGAAGCGCCGCACCTTGTACGGGCTCAACTGGGCCAAGGGCGAGATCGTCCAATCCGGAGAAGCGATCGTGTGCGAGGGCTATACCGACGTGATCGCCCTGTTCGGGATCGGGCTTCGCCGCGCCGTGGCCACGTGCGGTACCGCGCTCGGTGAAGACCACTTCCAGATCCTGCGTCGTTTTGCCCGGCGCGTGGTCCTGGCCTACGACGCCGACACGGCGGGGCAGACCGCAGCCGGCCGGGTCTACGAATGGGAGCGCCGCCACGAGCTCGATGTGGCGGTCGCCGATCTGCCCGCCGGCACGGACCCGGCCGAGATGGCCAGGACCGATCCGGACGCTCTGCGCGCCGCCGTCGCTGAAGCCAAGCCGTTTCTGGCCTTCCGGCTGGAGCGGGCGCTGTCGGAGGCGGATCTGCGTAGCGCGGAGGGTCGGGCCAAGGCTGCCGAAGCGGCCCTGATCGTGGTGGCGGAGCATCCGAGCGATCTCGTACGCGACCAGTACGTCATGAGCGTGGCGGACCGATGTCGCATCGACGCGGATCGGTTGCGTTCGCGACTTCACGAGCTCCGGCGTGAGCGGACGCGCGTCACGAGGACGACGAGACGGGGGGCCCGATCAGGATCCCAGCAGGCAGTTGATCGCGCTGGCGGAGACGACATCGATGACGCCCGTCGTGACGTCCTGTCGCACGCGCCCGACACTGACCGCCAACCGCGCCGACGTCCAGTACCGGATCACGATGGTCCCGGGATCGAGGCGTTGCGGCTGGCCGTTCACCGTCCGGAGGAGGTCGCCGACCGCATCGAGTCGGTGCTCTTCTCGAACGAGGTCCAGCGCGCGGGATTCGAGGCTCTGGCCTCGTCGACCACACTGCACGAGGCGATCGACGGGGCCGAGCCGGCCGCGGCGGCGCTCCTGGAGCGCCTCGCCGTCGAGGATACCGACGCCAACGCCGACGAGGTGGTGACGCGGCTGGTGGAGCTGGCGGCTTTGCGTGCACTGGCCGATCTCGAGTCCCAAGCCCGTGCGTCAGAGGCGCGCTTTCTCGAGCTTGCACCGCTCACCACCTGGCTCCGTCTCAAGATCGAGGAGTTGCGCCAACCCGTGACCGCCGTCGAAGCCGTGAACGGATTGCTACCCTGGCTTGTGGAATCGGCGCGGGAGGACGCGTGAGCGAAGCGGTACCGGCCCTGTCTACATGGGACGGTTTGCCAGAGGGGGGGCTTTCCCGGCTCCTGGAGCGGGGAAGAGCTCGTGGCGTCCTGACCCAGGACGACCTGATCACGGTGCTGGAGAGCATCGAGCTCAGCGCTCCTCTGATCGACGCGCTCATCAGCAGGGTCAGGGCCGAGGGGATCAGCTACGTCGACGAGCACGACGATCACGACCCGCACGTCGATGTCGGCGGTAATGGGCGACCCGGGGTAGCGACGCCCCCCAAAGGGGGGGTCGCTCCTGGCGCCCCGTCAAACGTCGGTTTGACTCCGAGCCAGGCGTCCGGCGGCCGAGGCGTTGCCGAGGCGGTGCCCGATCGTGCGTTGGCGCGTCCACCGGTTGATCTGTCAGGAGACCCGGGCGCGGCGATCGATCCGGTGCGGACCTACCTCCGTGAGATAGGGAAGGTCCCGCTGCTCACCGCCGAGCTCGAGGTCGTGCTCGCTCGTCGGATCGAGAAGGGCCTTGCCGCCGGCGAGCGCATCGCCGAGCTCGAGGAGCGCCACGGTCCCGACGGCGTGCCGCGCGAGACGCTGAGAAAGCAACGGCGCCTGGTGGCCAGCGGACTCGAGGCCAAGGACCTCTTGGTCGAGGCCAACCTCCGTCTGGTGGTGTCGATCGCAAAGCGGTACCGCAACCGGGGCATGGCGTTCCTGGACCTGATCCAGGAGGGCAACCTCGGCCTCATGCGCGCGGTCGAGAAGTTCGACTACACGAGGGGCTTCAAGTTCTCGACCTACGCCACGTGGTGGATCCGTCAGGCGATCACCAGAGCGATCGCCGATCAGGCGCGCACCATCCGCATTCCGGTCCACATGGTCGAGACCATCAACAAGGTGGCGCGAGCTCAACGGCAGCTGCTCCAGGAGCTCGGTCGTGAGCCGAGCATCGACGAGCTTGCGTTCCGGCTCGAGCTGGCCGTGGAGCGCGTCCGCGACATCCAGCGCATCAATCAGGACACCGTGTCGCTCGAGCAGCCGATGGGAGACGAGGAGGACTTCAGCCTCTCCGACGTCATCGAGGACCAGGGCGCCGTGGTACCACCCGACGCGGCCACGCGGGTGCTGCTCAACGAGGCGGTGAAGAAGGCCCTCTCGGAGCTGAGCCCCCGCGAGCAGGACATCGTCCGCCTCCGCTTCGGGCTGGAGGACGGTCACATCCGCACGCTGGAAGAGGTTGGACGGACGTTCGGGGTCACGCGGGAGCGCATACGCCAGATCGAGGCCAAGACGCTCGCCAAGCTGCGTCACCCCATGCGGAGCCAGCCGCTGCGCGACTATCTCGACGCCGAGTAGCAAACCTCAGATCGGCGTCTCGGTGCCCTTCGAGCTCGCCCCGTCCGGCGACTTGGCCCCGACGACATCGCGTGCCCGCTCTCGGCCGAGGTCGACGACCGCCCGGGCCTTGCCCGCCGCCCCTTCGAGGGCGTTCGAGCCCTGAGCCTGGCGCAGCAGCCGGTTGATCTGCTCGTAGCGTTCACGCCCCGCCATGGACCCGAGGTAGTAACCGAGGGCAAAGCCGGCGATGAACCCGATACGTAATCTCATACGTTCTCCGTACTCCTTGGGAGGGGGGCCTGGGGCCCGCACCCAAGCGTATCGTCGCTGCTCGGGGCCATCGTGGGGCAAACTGGAGCGCTGCTATGGTCGAGTCGCTTCCGGGGTAGCTCAATCGGCAGAGCGGGTGGCTGTTAACCACTAGGTTGCGAGTTCGAGTCTCGCCCCCGGAGCTCGTCGCGTCGCAGCCCAATCGGGCCGGTAGCTCAGTGGTCAGAGCACGGGACTCATAATCCCTTGGTCGCAGGTTCGATCCCTGCCCGGCCCACCTAGCAGAGGGATACTCGCTCGTCCGTCGTAGTCCGCAGGTCGTAGCAGGGAGGGCGATCCCCTCGGACGACCTGTGCTGCCCCTGAGCCGGCAGCGGTCAATCGGCGAGGGGCAGAGGCCGCAGACCCGGCTTGTCAGCCGGGTTCTCACGGTGCCCCAAGGTGAACCAGACAGTTGTCCCCGGACACGACTTCGCCGGAACGACTCCCCAGTCGTCCGACATGGCCTCGACGATCTGAAGCCCGCGACCAGACAGGTCGGTGGCGCGCGGGGAGCGCACGGTCGGCTTGCCCCCTCCGCGGTCGGTCACATCGACGCGAGTGCTACGGGTGTCGTCCTCGATGCTGATACTGAAGGCGCCCGGCGTGAACCGGATGCAGTTCGTCGCAAGCTCGGAGACCATCAGGACGACAGCGTCCAGTGCGTCCGGCGGGAGCTCGGGGAGACTGTCTGACGCGAAGCGGCGAGCCGCCCCGATCGAGGCGGGCCCGGCGGTAAAGCTGCGCGTGGATCTCATGGTTCGATGTGGAGAACGTCAGTCAGACCCATGCTCTCCACAGTTCGGCGGATGATCCGGGACGGGTGCCGAAGCTCGACTCGGACCGAGTCTCGGGCCCAGCGCAGCAGCAGGGCGATTCCGGAGCTGTCCATGAAATCGAGGCCGCTCGCATCGACGATGAGTCGCTCGGGTCCCTTGGCCATGATGGGCTCGATGGCGGCGGCGATGGAATCGGCATTCGCCATGTCGATCTCACCGCTGAGCCTGACGACTGGTGTACCGGTCTCGTCGAGTGACGTCTCGACGGACCCCTCGGGACCGCCGCTGTCATCTAGGCCTGCCATTTCACCCCCACGAGAGCAATGTCATCGTCGGATCCATCGGGCGTCAGGTCGTGGAGGACGTTTCGCATCATGTTGTCGAGCGAGCCGTTGCTGGCCAGCACTGCTCGACGCATCCTTTCCATGCCGACGTCGAGGTCTTCTCCGCGTCGTTCGATGAGGCCATCAGTGAAGGTCACGAGCGTCGCGCCGCCAGGAACGGGAACGGTCACCGAGTGATAGGAAGTGTGCTCGGACACGCCGACCGGTGCACCGACATCGGTCGCAACAAAGCGAGCTTCGTGGCCGACGACGAGCAAGGGGTTCAGATGCCCAGCGTTGGCGACGATCATCTGGTGGCGCTTGATGTCGACGAGCGCGCAGATGACCGTGGCGAAGTGGCCATCGCCGGCGACGCTCAACAGCTCCGAGAGCTTGTCGAGGATGATCGAGGGCTGATCTCCCTGGGCTGCGTACGCCCGAATGGCATAGCGCAGCGACGCCATGACGGTGGCCGCGCGCAGGCCGCGGCCAGATACGTCACCCACTACCAGGAGGAAGGCTCCATCGTCGAGGTGGATGATGTCGTACCAGTCGCCGCCGATCTCGACTCCACCGACTCCAGGTAGGTACTCCACCCTGATCTCGACGCCGGCGAAGCCGGGCACCTCGAGCGGAAGGAGCGCGTGTTGCAGCGCCTCGGCAAGACCGCGCTGCTCGAAATAGAGCCGCTGGTTCTCGCCTGCGACCACGCCCAGCTCGGTGGCGGCCGCCTCCGCGTTCGTGCGCCGCCGGATGAGTCGCTCGGTCGCCAGGGCCGCGATGACAGCCAGCAGCGCTCCCAGCACGGCGACGACCCACGGGAGGTCCTGGGAGAGCCCTCCACCGAGGTTGCCCCGGGCCGTCATCACCAGCGTGAACGCGGCGTCGCCGAACGGAACTGTCGTCACGGCGTGTCGCCCGCTGACGGGCAGGTGACTCAGGTCTGTCGCGACGAGGTTGGCCGGCCGCTGTGTCCTGCCCAGGTACAGCGCGTAGTTCAAGTCGGAGAAGGCAGAGTTGCTCTCGATCTGCAGCCGGCGGTTGGGCGGGATGGCAGATTCGGCATAGACGGCGAAGCCCCCGCCCGCACCGGGGGCCGCGAATGCGTATCCCAGGCGCGGCTGGGGCTGGTTGAGCATTCCCGTCACGCTCAGCACCGGAGACCGCGCCGCACGGACGAGAAGCGCCTGGACCTGCGGGAGCGAGGCGGCGACCGCCGGGCCAGTACCGACGACGGCTATCGCCGGAGTGGTCCCTGGTGGCAACGACCAGAGAGAGGCAGACACGAAGGGGCGTCCAGCTCCGACGTACGGTGCAATGAAACCCCTGAACCGTTGTGGGTCACCGTTGGTCGCCTGCGCGAGCTCGGCAGCCGACGCCAGCGGCGTCTGCACCGTCGAAGTTGCGGCAGTGAGCACAGAGCCGGCCTCACGAACGCGGACGTCGAGGAGACGTTGCTCGTTGTTGTTGTGGTCTTCCCACGACGCCCAGGTGAGGAGGCCAACCAGGGCAAGACTGACAAAAAGGACGACGACACTCAGCGGGTGTGGTCGCCACGATCGGGACCGAGCCGGCCGCCTCGTCGGTTCTCTGCTGGTACCACCATCAGTCGGGAGTCGAGCCGTGCTGACCGGAGACTCAATCGCGGTCGCACGAATCAATGACTTCCCCCCCGATACATGAGCACACCCATCCCTTCGGACGTCGGCGAGCTTAGGCCCGGCGTCGTCTCTGGAGCTAGGCGGGCCCACCGCCAGGGCGCCCTGGGTCACCGACCTGCCGGGATTGCTCCCGATGAGGCTGCGGCGTTCCGCCGGCGAGGAGCAGGAGTCCCGCCGACACCTGGTCGAGCAGGGCGTGCCCAGCTCGGAAGTAGCGCCCGCTGAGATGGACTCGCCGCCGGGGACACAGCGCCAACCACGTCGTGGCGAAGACCTCCGGCCACGGGATGAGCTCGAGCTCCATCGGCACGGCGAATGAACAGACCGAGCCTCGGTGCAGCCGGGCCCTGAGCGCGCATCGGCCAGGTTGCCGCCCCAGGTCAGAGGCGACCTCCAGCTGGCCGCGCCC
The DNA here is from genome assembly GCA_036270875.1 of Acidimicrobiales bacterium. Classification (NCBI taxonomy): domain Bacteria; kingdom Bacillati; phylum Actinomycetota; class Acidimicrobiia; order Acidimicrobiales; species Acidimicrobiales bacterium. The sequence goes on along the minus strand of DATBBR010000097.1, from coordinate 15,684 downwards.
GACCTCGATGACGCCCCGCTCGCCAGCGCGCTGGCCCCACTCGTGCACGGCGGCCAGGCACGGGGCGAACCCGAGGCCGACGGCTCGAAGGAAGGTCGACTCACGCCAGTACGGGCGGTAGGGACCACGCGGCCGATCAGGGAACGGGTTCGACTCGGGGGCTCGGTCCTCGACCGGCCGCGGCAGCTCCGGCGACACGTCCGAGAACGGATCGGGCAGACGAATCGTCTCGCCTGTCGCTCCGTCGGTGCTGCCGCTGGTTGTCAGGAGGTTCTCGAAGTCCGCCGTCCCGGCAGGGGATCGTGAGGTCCGCATGTGGCCACCTGTCAGCCAGCCCGCATCGGCGCGGGCCAGTCGTCGGGACGGAGGAGCGCGTCCGTACCTCCGTCCACGAACACGATAGACCCACAGAGGAACCTGGCATCGGGGCCCAGCAGGAAGGCGACGAGCCCCGCGATCTCCTCTGGCCGACCGACGCGCCCAGCGGGGACGGGGAACTGGTCGAGCGCCGACCCGATGGTCGGGTCGCGCCGGATCTCGTCGGTCATGGGTGTCTGGGTGAGCCCGGGCGCGACCGCGTTGAGCGTGATCCCCGCCCCCATCCAGTCGGCGCTTGTCGCGTGGCGACGGACCCAGCGGGCGATCGCCATCTTCGTCGCCGGATAGGCGGCCAGCGAGCCGACCGCGTCCCCGATCTCCTGGGCCGCGAGCTCGTCACCGGCGAGGCAGGCGTCGACGAGGTCGGTCGGCACCCCCGGTTGGCAGGTCGTCGAGTTGGAGCTGATGGCAACTGCGGCTGGGCCCGTGCCGCGAGCGAGCATCCCTCGCAGGCCAGCCAGGAGCTCGACGGTCCCGAAGTAGTTCACCGCCACCAACAGCGCTCCCGGTCTGGCGGTGAGCCCGGCCAGGCCGGCGAAGGTGACAAGGCCGTCCACCGTGCCGTCGGCGTGCGCGGCCACGCCGTCGACCGCGGCGCGCCGCCCCGCTGGTGTCCCCAGATCAGCCACGACGTCGGCGTCCTTCACGTCCACGCCGATGACCCGGTGGCCGTCACCCACCAGCCGTTCGGTGGTGGCCGCCCCGATACCGCTGGAGGCGCCTGTGATCACGATGGTGCCCATGACCTCTCCTAGGCAGGTAGCTGATTGGCTCTGTTCTCGACATTGGACACGATCGCCCGCCCCAGGTCGGCCGGAAAGGGCTGACCCAGGCCGATCGTCTGCACGGCGACGAGGGCTCGACCCCGGAGGATCCTGGTGAACCCGGCGTCGACCGTCGTCCGGCCTCCCTGGACGACCACGTTGACGGTGACGGCGGTCGCCGTCACCTGGTCGCCCGCGGGAGCCGTGGCTGGCACGGTCCTCGCCGCGCTCGAGGTCACAGTGGACCCGGCGGGTAGGGCTCCGGGCAGGGTGCTCAGCAGGACCCGACGGGCACACTCCCCGAAGGTCGGCTGGGCGAGGACCCGGTAGTCGGCCTGGCTCTCGGCCGTCGTGTGGGCGACCTTGACGTTGGAGCTGGCTTGCTGGGCGCTGAGGACGAAGGCGGGGGAGTTGACGTTGGCGGTCGTGTGCGACTCGGGAGGCGGCGTCGCCAGGCAGCCGTAGAGGGTGCGCTCCACGTTGGCGTTGGCCGCCGCGCTCACCGGGTTGGGGTGAGCCTGCCAGCCTGCGGGAAAGTCGCGCTGTCGGAGGTTGATGCGAGCGGCGGAGGCGATGTCGGCCGACGAGCTCTGCCCAGACCCCGACGAGCCGCCGCCGCACCCGGCCGCCACCGCCATGGTGAGCAGCCCGGTCGTGGCAACCAGGCGCCGCATCCCGTCCTCCCTTACGTGCGACCTCTTCGATGAGGTAGGGGAATGGTAGGCGGCGCTCGCGGCCCGGTTCGTGAGTCAGTAGGTGCGGGCGCTCGGGGGTGACAGCGCGCTCTGGCACTGCTGGGTGAGCGCGTGCACGAGGCGACTCTCGTCGACGTTCGGGCTTTCGCTCAGGGTCGTTCGCAGCGCCTCCCACTGTCCCGAGCCGGCCGCCGCCACGGACGCCAACGGAAGGGCAGTCCTCAGCTCGACGAGGGCACCAACCCGCTCACGATCGGCGGCGGCGGGATCGGGTTCGGACGACGCCTGGGCATAGAGGCGCAGCGAGCGCTCCACGTGCTGACAGGCCTGCTTGGCGGTGGTGTCCGGGTTCCCGCTGCAGCCGGTCACTACGGCGAGGGACCCTAGCGCCAGCACCGAGAGGCCGATCGTCACCTTTCGAGGTCGGCCATGCATGCGTGGGCCCCGGGAACCTACTCTCCGAGCCAAGCGGGTGCTGCCTCGAGCAGGAACCGGCTCACCGCCAGCGAGCGGTCGAACACCTCACAGAGCAGCTCCTCGCCGGCGAGGACCCGCGCCAGGGACACCTGATGACGGGCCACGACCGTGAGGCGCCGCTCGGGGGCGTCGGTGGCCGATGCGAAGGAGTCGATCGCCGACGCCTCCAGCGGCAGCTCGAGGCCCCCCACCCCGGCGAGATCGATGGCCAGGCGGAGAAGGTCGGGGCCGCTCGGAAGCGGCGGGAGCGCCCACGTGAACGTCAGGGGGAAGTGGAACTCGTCGGCCGGGTCGGAGTCCTCGGGCAGGTCCACGACGGCGTCCTCGAACGACAGCAGCACGCGGGGGTCGACCTCCAGGGCAAGGTGGAGATCCAGCGGTCCCCCGCAGCCCTCCTCGGGGTGCAGGTCGACCTCCCACACCTGGCGCAGTGAGTAGGTCTCCACGAAATGCCGCTCGTCGTGCACGTGAAACCCGTGGTCCACGGCGTGGTCCTTGAGCTCGGCCACATAGCCAGCGACGTCGATGACCGCCACGAGCCGCCAGCCTAGTGGGGGGGTGGGTCGCAGGACTCTCGCGCGGTTAACGTCGCCCACCGGTGGACGACGACCAGTTGCTGGAGCTTTTCCACGAGGCCGTGACGGCCGTGGCCGCGGCCCTGGCCGACCTCGACGACTGGGGTCTGGCCGGCACCCGGCCCAGCCAATACCGGTCGGACCTGGTCGCTGACGCGGCCGCCGTTCCGATCCTCCTGGAAGCGGGCCTGGGAGTGCTGAGCGAGGAGTCGGGCCTGGCCGGGATGGGGCGCCCCGTCGTGGCCGTGCTGGATCCTGTCGACGGCTCGACCAACGCTGCCCACGGGCTGCCGTGGTACGCCACCAGCCTGTGCGCGGTCGATGCGGAGGGTCCACGGGTCGCGGTGGTGGCCAACCAGGCCAGCGGCGTCCGGTTCGAGGCGGTGCGCGGGGGCGGGGCCCGGCGAGCCGGGCGGCCGCTCACGGCGTCGGGGTGCGAGATCCTCGACCGAGCGGTCGTCGCCCTGTCGGGGTATCCGGCGCGCCACCTCGGCTGGGGGCAGTTCCGGGCCTTGGGAGCCGCCGCCCTGGACTTGTGCGCCGTCGCCGAGGGAACCGTGGACGCCTATGTCGACTGCAGCCGCTCCGGCCAGGGCCCCTGGGACTATCTGGGTGGCACGCTGGTGTGCCTCGAGGCCGGTGCGGCGATCGTCGACGCTCGGGGACGTGCGCTGGTGGCCCTGGGCCATGCCGACCGCCGGGCGCCAGTGGCGGCGGCCACCTCGGCGCTGCTGAGCCCCCTGGTGACGGCGAGGGTGTCCCTGCCGGGGGAGTGATCGGGCCGGACCGGAAAATCGGTTGACGGTGCCCCGGGGGTCGTGGTCGGATGGCTGCTGCGGGGAAGGTCCTCGCGCCAGGCAAGAGGGAGCGCGTTGATGCAGAACGTCGCTGTGATCGACCTCACGGCCGGTCGCCACGCCCTCATCTGGACGCGGCCGGGCGGCGGTCACCCCCTCTCGCCCTTTGCGGCAGACCACAAGGGGCGTATGACCGCCAACGCCTCTAAGGCCGTGCGGCCGACGAGCCCGCCTGGAGCAGCCACTGGATAGACATCCTCCGCTCCAGAGCTTGGCTCAGAGGCCGCCGGAATCTCCGGCGGCCTTTTTGTTTCCCTCCGTGCAGCTCGCTGCGGCTGTCTGGAGATCCGATCCTGACCGAAAGGGGATGGCGAGATGCTCGCCGCAGCCCAAGAAGCCAGAGGCATCGAGGCCCTGCTCACCGACGCGCGGTCAGGCGCCGACTGGGACGAGGCCAGCTGTCGCGACGGAACTGCCGGCATGGTCGAGCTGTTCTTCTCCGAACAGCTCGACGACATCGCCCGGGCGAAGGCCATCTGCGCCGGCTGCCCGCTTTCCGGCCCGTGCCTCGAGGGTGCGCTCGGCCGGCGCGAGCCCTGGGGTGTCTGGGGCGGCCAGCTCCTGGCCAACGGCCGCATCCTGCCGTTCAAGCGCAAGCGCGGGCGTCCCCCGAAGAACCCTCCAGCCCAGATGACGGCCTAGCCCCAGTGGCGCCGCTGTCTGCCGTCGGCGTTCGCCGGGGCTGGCGCGACCCCGCACTACCTTCACGCTCGTCGGTCAGACCGAGTCTGGTAGCGGAAGTGTGACCGTTCTAGCCCGCGTCCGCTGCCGCGTCCCGCCTGGGGGTCTGCTCGACGACGTAGTAGGCGGCGACGACGGCGCTGATGACGAGCGTGGCGGTCGCGCTGACAAAGGCGATGCCGATCCCCGCGATATAGAAGATGTGACCCATGCCGAACCGGACCATGGCCCGGCGGGCGTCGGCGGGAGGCAGGGGAACCTTCAGGTGCTCGTGGCGGATCGACCACCAGAAGATCAGGGCGAAGGCGATCGACATGCCTTCGTACGCCCCCATGAACATGGCGGCGGCGATGTGGGAGTCGGTGCCGCCCAGGGTCAGGTAGGTCGCCATCGTCGAGGTGGCGAAGGGGATGCTCACCACGAAGAAGAGCAGCAGGAGGTTGAGGAACAGAAGGGTCCGGTCGATGTCGGCCAGGTTCTTGAAGATCGTGTGGTGGTTGACCCAGATGATGCCGATGGTCAGGAAGCTGATGAAGTAGGCGGCGAACGCGGGCCACTTGTCTGCGAGCTGATGGGCGAGGGTGCCGTGGCCGGGTCCCGCCACCACCAGGTCGAGGGCGAGCAGGGTGATGGCCACGGCGAAGACCCCGTCGCTGAAGGCCTCCAGCCGGGCACTGTCCATCTCGGGCTAGCCCCGGCCGGCGACGGCGTTCCCGCGCTCGCTCATCCTCGAGCAGATCGTCGGCCAGTTGCCGCCGACGAAGGAGCCGAGCGGCGCCACCGTCTCGACCGCCGCCGCCGTGTCCAACAGGCCGGCCAGCGAGGGCATGTCACCGTCCGCCGCGAACTCCTTGGCGAGGTCCAGGTCGCAGGCGTCGAGACCCAGGTAGAGCGTCCGTGTCGGCGAGCGCACGGCCGGGAGTCTAACTGCCCTGGTCAGGCGCCCCTGGTAACGGCCATTGCTGGCGGAGCTCCGGTAGCACCTCGTCTCCGAGGCGCACGATCTGGCCTCGAGCGTCGGCTGGCGACACGCCGGGGACCTGCACCCGCAGGTTGAGTGTGTCGGCGCCGGCCCGGCGAGCGGTGTCGGCCAGCTGGTCAGCGAGCAGGCCGGCGTCGGTCCCGCTCACGAGCTGGTCGCTACTCCAATGCGACTGGGCGGCGGGCGACGCATAGCCGCGGTAGACGTCGACCTGGCGCTCGAGGCGATCGCGCGGCGGATCGCCAAGCCAGGCTCTGCGGATGAGGACACAAGGCCCGGTGCCCCCGGCCTGGCGGTAGGTGTCGGTGAGCCGGCGGCAGCGCTCGGTGGTGGCCAGCGAGTCGAGCACGATGCCGACGCCCGCGTCGGCGGCCCGCCTGGCGGCGGTGAGGCCGATGGCCGCGCTGACGACGGGCACGGGATGGAGGCGGCAGCGGGCGATGGCCGGATCGTCGGCGAGGCGGCCGAGGCTGGTGCCCCCGAGCATCCTGGCCAGCTCGCCGAGCGACCTGGAAAACCGCGCCGCGAGGTCATGATGGGCCACGCCCATGATCTCGAAGTCGCTCGCCAGGGCACCCGCCGCCACCCCGACGCCGACCCGCTCGGGAAAGCGGGCGGCGAGCCAGGCCACCTCCTCGGCCACCAGTGCCACTGGCCGCAGGGTGAGCAGGAGGGGGCACGCCGCCGCCCAGCCGCCATGCATGGCCTCGAGCAGCCACCCGGCGAGCTGGAGCGGATTGGGCGAGTAACCGGCGAGCCCACCGTGGTGCTCGCTCGTCATGACCCCGTCGAAACCACGCTCGTCGGCCAGGGCGGCCTGGGCCCGGAGCTCGTCGACGATGGCTGATGCTGGCAGGTCGGTATGGGGGTAGAGGCGGATCGAGATCGAGCCCGACGCCAGCGGCCTGGCGCTCACCCGCGCACGAGTGTCCGGACGAGCACTCCGAGGGAGAAGTCGAACACCTTCTCCTCGTCGACGGGGTGGGTGAGGTGCTCGAGGAGCTCGGGTGCGTCGGGTACGTCATCTGCTGTCCAGAGCTCCTCGGGGGTCTGCTGTTGGGCCGGCTGGCGTTCGAGCTGCCGGTCGACGAGGACCGAGCCGATGATCAGGTTGAGGACGGCCTGGACGGCCAGGGCGGCGTCGGCGCCGTGGAGACCGGCCCCGGCGAGCTCGCGGACCAGCACCTGCCGGGCCGGCTGGAAGAGCGCCGCCGTCCGGCCCTGTCGATGGACCACAGCCACCAGGTCGGGTTGTCGCAGCAGCGTCTGGCGCAGCGAGCGGCCGATCGACATGATCCGTGCCTCGGGGGCGCGGCCGCGGACCTGGACCGGTCCCAGCTGGGCGATGATCCGCTCCACGAGGCCGTCGAGGACGGCCTGCTTGTCCCCGACGTGCCAGTAGATGGCGGTGACGGCGACCCCCAGCTTGGCTGCCAGCGCGCGGACGGTGAGCCGCTCGATCCCGTCGCTCTCGAGGATCTCGAAGGCGGTGTCCAGGACGTGGTCGCGCGACAACGTGACGTCCCGGGTGCCTGGTCGCGGCCCTCGAGCTCGACCGGGTTGACCCTTTCGACCACCCATGTAACAATGCTACATTGTCATGGACCACTACGTGATCATCTCGGCCGACTGTCATGGCGGAGCCGAGCTGCACGAGTACAAGGACTATCTGGAGCACCGCTACCACGAGCGCTTCGACACCTGGGCCCGCGACTACGCCATCCCCTACGAGGATCTCATGGGCGACGATGGCGGCCGGAACTGGGATCACGATCGCCGGCTGGCCGACCTCGAGCGCGACGGCATCGTCGCCGAGGTCGTGTTCCCCAACACGATCCCACCCTTCTACCCCGAACCCTCGCTCAAGGTGCAGATGCCGGGGGCGACCGACGGCGACCTCGGGCTGCGGTGGGCCGGGCTGCGGGCCCACAATCGCTGGCTGGCCGACTTCTGCGCCGCCGCTCCTGGTCGGCGGGCCGGGATCGCCCAGATCATGCTGCACGACGTCGACGCCGCTGTTCGGGAGGTCGAGTGGGCGGCGGAGGCCGGGCTCACAGGCGGCATACTTCTTCCTGGCGCGCCCCCCGGATCGGGGCTCGAGCCCTTGTACTCACCGGTGTACGAGCCGCTTTGGAAGGCGTGCGCCGACACGGGTCTGCCGCTCAACCATCACAGCGGGAGCGCGGTGCCGCCGCTGGGCGACCAGCCCGTCGACAACGTGATGTTCCTGCTCGAGGTGACCTGGTGGGCCCACCGCGCGCTCTGGCACCTGATCTTCGGAGGGGTCCTCGAGGACCACCCCTCGCTGCAGCTGGTGTTCACCGAGCAGGGAACCTCGTGGATCCCCGAGACGCTGGGAACCCTCGACTACTTCTTCTCGCGCATGGGCTCGTCGACGGGTTCGCAGGAGCAGGAGTGGGGCGCCCAGGTCGTCGGCAAGCTTTCCCTCCGTCCGAGCGAGTACTGGGCGCGGCAGTGTCATGTCGGGTCGAGCTTCATGCGTCCGGCGGAGGCTGCGCTACGCGACGTCGTCGGGCTGGACAAGATCATGTGGGGAAGCGACTACCCCCACAGGGAGTCGAGCTTTCCGTTCAGCCGGGCCGCCCTCCGGCGTACCTTTGCGGGCATCGACCCGGCCGAGGTGCAGCAGATGCTGGGCGGCAACGCGGCCGAGCTCTACCAGTTCGATATGGCCCGTCTCGCCGAGGTGGGGGCGCGTGTGGGCCCGACCCACGAGGAGATCGACCAGGTCCTGCCGGTCGAGGAGATCCCAGCAGAGGCCAAGCGGTGTCCGGCGTTCGCCGGCTGATTGACGCAAGGGGGCGTGATGGCCAAGGTCAGGTACGGAGCGAGGTCGGAGGAGCAGCTGCGTAACCGGGAGGTGGAGGCGACTTCGGTCGACGTGTGGGCGACGACGCTCGTCGCCACCTACCTGACGGATCCCGACGTCATCGCCGCCGTGCTGCCGCCGCCGATCGAGCCCGGTGGCGAACCGCAGGTGAAGGTGACGATCGCCACCGTCGACATCTCGGGCTATCCGACCTTTGGCGCCGGCAGCTTCTCGGTGCGCGCTCGGCACGAGGGGACCGACGGCTACTACGCCCTGCTGATGCCCATGACCACCGAACAGTCCGTGATCGGGGGACGGGAGACCTTCGGTGAGCCCAAGAAGCTCGGACAGGTCACCCTGGAGCGCGACGGCGACCGGGTGACGGGCCGCATCTCCCGCATGGGCGCGGACATCGTCACCGTGACCGGGCACGTGGCAGGAGAGCTGGAGCCGCCGGCGGAGGAGAACCGCACAGATTTCTACTTCAAGTTCCTCCCGTCGCCTGACGGCAAGGGCTTCGATACCGACCCGGCGCTCGTGTACTGCCATCGGCGAGAGCAGACCCGCAAGCTCGAGGGTGTCGACGGCGAGGTCATCCTGCGCGAGTCGCGCTTCGACCCGGTGGCGGACCTGCCCGTGCGCCGGCCTGGCCCGATCCTCCTCGGCGAGCGGAGCAGCGTCCAGCGGGGCGAGATCCACGGCACGGTGCCGGGGGAGTGGCTCCGGCCCTTCGTCCACCAGCGCTACGACGACCTGTCGCCGGTGGGCGAGGAGTAGCGCGGTGGAGCTGGAGGGGGTCGCCGTCGTCACCGGCGGTGCCGGCGGGATCGGCCGGGCCATGGGAGAGCGGTTCGCCCGGGCGGGGATGCAGGTGGTGCTCGCCGACGTCGAGCAGGGGGCCCTCGATCGGGCCGTCGCTGAGCTGGGTTCTCAGTCACTCGAGGTGACAGGGGTCCTCACGGATGTGGCCCGCTACGAGTCTGTCGAGGCGCTCCGCGACCGCACGCTCGAGCGCTACGGTTCAGTCAACCTGGTGTGCAACAACGCCGGGATCGGCGCCGGCGCCGAGGGGGCGCTGTGGGAGCACGAGCTGAACGACTGGCGGTGGGCGTTCGGCGTGAACGTGTACGGCGTGATCCATGGCATCAACGCCTTCGTGCCCGTCATGCTGGCCGGCGGCGAGGCAGGCCACGTGGTGAACACGTCATCGGGAAACGGGGGCGTGTCGCCGCTGCCTGGCACTCCCCAGTACGCGGTGACGAAGGCTGCCGTGGTGACCCTTACCGAGTGCCTCTACGCCCAGCTGCAGGACTCGGGGGCGCCGATCGGTGCCTCGGTCCTGTTCCCCGGACCGAACATGCTGCGAACCGGGATCTTCACCTCATGGCGCAACCGGCCGGCGGAGCTGGCCAAGCAGCGGCCGCGGGCGACTCCCTACGCCACGATCGAGGACATCGAGGCCCAGATGCGGGCCGCCGGCATCGAGCCCAACTACACCGAGCCGGATGAGGTCGCGGAGCAGGTCGCCACCGCTGTCGTCGCTGGTGACTTCTGGATCCTGCCACCGAGCGCCCATACCGACAGCCAGATCCAGGGTCGGGCCGAGTCGATGCTCAAGCGGGAGAATCCCACCTACCTGCGGGCGGTACCGGGATGACGACGCCGCTGGTGTCGGCGGAAGGAGCACATGGATGAGCAGGTACATGGTGATCTCGTCGGACTGCCATGCCGGGCTGCCGAGCGAGGAGTACCGGGAATGGTTGGACCCCGCGTATCGCGAGGTGTTCGGGCAGTACCTCACGGCGCGCGCCGCGGTCGAGGCCGACCTGGCCGAGCAGGGGCTGCGCAACGAAGAGTTCGCCGAGGAGTGGGAGAGCGAGAACGCCGAAGGCCTGCACGGGGGCTGGGACGCCGCTCGGCGCGACCGCGAGCTCGACGCAGACGGGGTCGTCGGCGAGGTCATCTTCCCCGACGCTGACGCGGTGACGGGCGGGGCGTCGGCACCGTTCGGCGCCGGCCTGGGGGCCAGCGCCGACGTGCCCACCGACCTGCTCATGGCCGGGGCCCGAGCTCACAACCGCTGGCTGGCCGAGCTGTGCTCGACCAACCCGGCGCGCCGGGCCGGAGTGGCCATCGTGCCCATCTTCGACGTCGAGGCGGCGGTGGCCGAGATCCATCGGGCACGACAGTCGGGACTGCGCGGTGGGATCCTCATCCCGTCGATGTGGCAGCCCCACGAGCCCTATCACGACCCGAAATACGACGCCGTCTGGGCCGCGTGCGCCGACCTGCAGATGCCGGTGCACGTACACTCGGGGGCGGCCGACCGGGCGTCGTACGGCGAGCACGTCGGGATCTACGTGGCAGAGGTCCGGTGGTGGTCGATCCGGCCTCTGTGGTTCCTGCTGTGGGCCGGGGTCTTCGAGCGCTTCCCGACGCTGAGCTTCGTGACCACCGAGTGCGGAGCCTTCTGGGCACCCGATCTGTTGTGGACATCGGACATCGTCTACGACCGGGAGCACGCGGCCAAGAAGCTGGGCAAGCAGCTGACCTCGCACCTGAGCATGCGCCCCAGCGAGTACTTCGACCGCAACTGCTTCATCGGGGCGTCCAACACCCGCCGGCGGGAGTTGGCCCGACGCTACGAGATCGGTGTCGGCAACCTCATGTGGGGCAACGACTTCCCCCACCCCGAGGGCACGTGGCCACACACGAGGGAATGGCTGCGGAGCGCCTTCCACGACATCCCCGTGGACGAGACCCAGCAGATGCTGGGGGGAAACGCCGCCTCCTGCTACCAGTTCGACACCGCGGCGTTGCTCCCCCTGGCCGACCGCTTCGGGCCCACCCCGGAGGACCTGGGCCAGACCGGCGACGACCTCGGCAAGTGGTCTGAGCTGGCCGCCGCCGGCCGCCCGTGGCTGACGGGCACCGAGGCCCTCGAGGTCCCGGTGGGCAGTTAGACCGCTACCTCCAGCTCGGCGAGGGCCACGGTTGCCGGTTGCCACCCGGCTGCACCCGGCAAGGGGGCCGGCCACGTCTGCCATCCCGCGCGCGTGAGCCTGGAGCTACGAATCGCCCTGGCTTCGGTCGTAGCGCCGAAAGGCGATCACAAACGGGGCTATTGGTCGGAGGGGACCCGTCAACTTGTCAGCCTCATGCATGTGGTCAACGTCCGTGGTGCGAAGATTGCTGGGGTTCTCGCCGATGGCACTGCATTACTAACCTGGTGGATCGCTCCCCAACTCAGTGGGGAGCGTATGACGCAGTGCGGATCAGAGTCACATTGTCGGGCGCTTAGCTCAGTCTGGTCAGAGCAGCTGGCTTACAACCAGCAGGTCGGGGGTTCGAGTCCCTCAGCGCCCACGCGAATGCCCAGTCAGACCGTTTCTGATGTTGGTCAGGCCGTATCGGCCCGCTCCCCCCTTGTTGGGTTTCGTGTTGGGTTCGTTGCACTGCATCACAACGCGAAGCGGGTCCCGACACTGTTGGGGATGAAGGCATCGCCGAAGCGGGCACTCATGGCGTGCTGGGCCCGCCATCCGGTGCAGTGGGCCGGGACGACCACGGAGGGGGCCAGGGCGCCCAGGTCGTTGAGGACCCGGGGGATAAGAGGTTCGAAGATCGGCCCGTTGAGATGGAAGCCGCCCATGACGGCGTACAACGGTCGGTCCTTGGTTAGCCGTCGGGCGTAGTGGCAGATGTTGACGATGCCTGCATGGCCACAGCCGGTGATCACCAGCAACCCCTTGTCCTTGATGTCGACGATGAAGCCTTGGTCGTCGAGGACCAGGGGGTCCGGTTCCCAGCGCCCGTCCACCCAGGCCTGCTGTGGGGGGAAGCCCGGCTCGTATCCGGTGGTGCGTGGCACCTCGCCGGTCACCAGTACAGAGCGATCGAACAAGAAGCTGGGCTGCTGCTCCTCGATCACCTCGAAGCCAGCGTCGACCAGGGCCCCTCGGCTGGTGCTCGGGATCTCCATCGGATCCCGTCCGGGCAGGCTCACCCGCCGCCGGCGCCAGAACTGGGGATGGATGAGCACCGGCAGGTTGACCCTCCCGAGCCGGCGGATCAGGCCGTCGAGCCCAGTGGTGTGGTCGAAGTGGCCGTGGCTGCAGACGATGGCCTCGATGCCCGAAGGGTCGACCTCCAGGCGGCCCATGTTCTCGACCATCCCCTCGGGGGTTGTGCCGGCGTCGAAGAGGATCTGGTGCTGGACGCTGTCCTTGGTCAACGTCACCAGGACCGAGAACCCGTGCTCGGCCAGCAGCGCCACAGGAGCGTTTCCGCCTTCCATGATGGCGGCCGGCTGGCGGCCGCCGACCCCAATCGGTGCACGGTGGGCCGGTCCCTGATCGGGCATGAAGATGTCGGTGACGTTGTCCATGAGCGTGGTGACGGTGACCGCGTCGACCGGCTCCAAGTCGAAGAGCACCCGGGGCTCGAAGTCGTGCAACACCTTTGGATCTGGCTGGTGCAGGTGCGCTGGGTCCGTGTAGTCAGTGCACATTACGAATCACCCTCCTGCCGGATCAGACGTGACGTCCATCCCCCATTATGGGCGGCCAAGCGCTACCGACCTGCCTGGTGGAGGCAACTCACCATCGACTCCTGGCTTCAACCGTACGCGTAATAATCGTTCTCCTGAGAACGAGCGGTGCTCACCAGGTTCCGGCGTACTGGGGCGTTCGCGCGCGTGGTCGGGCGTACGTTATGTGCGCCCCACCAAGACAAGTCGGGCGTTGTGAAGGCGTTGGTTCAGGTCTCTCCTGCGGGCCGGGCGATTTGGTACACATTCCCAAAGTAATCGCGCACCATGGCCCGACGATCGCCATAGGGAGTGTCGAGCGGCGCTTCCAGCGAGACGGCGCCAGCGTTCAGGGCATTCTCGTAGGATCGGTCTGCGTCGTCGACGTAGACGTATAGGAAGCCCGGGAACGGGTCTCGCTCGGTCGCTGGGGATATCATGATCAGTGAGTCACCGATGTGGACCTCGGCTGGGCGCCCTGGTTCGAACTCCCGCTGAGCGCCGAAGACCCGGCGCAGGAAATCAACCTGTGCCGCCACATCGGTCACCACAAGTCGTGGAGTGACTGAGTGGTAGCCAGGTCGTGGGCCGCGCTCGGTCATGAGCAATTCGGTCAGGTAACGCGCCTCGGAGCCGGCGTTCGGGGCGCCCTGACCTCCACGGAGATAGGCCGCGAATATGGGACACCCCGGTCGTGTCGGCTGGTCGTGCGGGAACCGTCCTTCCACGTCCCTTTGTACCGAGCAGCGGACGTCGGGGCCCCGGGCGCGGATCGGGCATACGGCGCGGCCGTGGTCGTCCCAAGCTGAGCCCGGCGGTAATGGAGACCACGGTGAGCCAGATCGGATTACCGTGCTGCTGGCCCATGAAACCCCCGACCCTCCACACGAAGCGTCTTCTGCTCCGCCGATGGGCGGGCGACGACCGTGAGGTCTTCGCGCAGATCAACGCCGATCCAGAGGTCATGCGCTACCGCTTCAAGCCGCTGACTCGCCAGGAGAGCTACGACCTGATCGACAACATTGAGGCCTGTTTCGACCAGCACTGCTTCGGCCAGTGGGCTGTCGAGCGCATCGAGGACCGGCGAGTTATCGGCTTCATCGGACTGGAAGTCGCGGACGACGACTCTCCCTTCTCGCCGCAGGTTCATATCGGCTGGCACCTGGATCGTGATGCGTGGGGATACGGCTACGCTACAGAGGGCGCCACGGGGGCTCTGGACTACGTCTTCGAGGTGGTTGGACTCCCTGAGGTGGTGTCCCACACGACGAGTGCCAACGAGCAGTCCCAAGCAGTCATGCGCCGACTCGGTATGCGCCACAACACTGACGACGACTTCGATGGGCCGTGGTATCCCGTAGGGCATCCGCATCGCAGATTCGTGCTCTACCGCGTGACCGCCGTCGACTGGCGAGCACGACGCCCCCGGGGCTGAGGTCCGGATCCATGATGCCGCCCACCGTCGGCGTTCTGGGCGAGTGAGGTGGCGGGCTACTTGGCGCTGATAGTCCGCGCGTTTGGGGACGCCCCGTAGATGCTCTCGGCCATGGCGACCCAGCCCTGCCTGGCACTTGGGTACCGCGGTTGCCATCTGCTGATCTCGCAGAACCTCCGATTGCTCACCCGCAGAGACCGGGTCAACGATGTAAGTCGATTGCCGAGTAGTAGCGCCAGCCGACCCGGGCCACGCAGCCACGGCCGCTTGCTAGCCGCGGTGGCCAACGCCTGTGCGTACTCGCGCTTGGTGAGCGGCTCGTCATCCACGACGTTGTAGACACCGGCGGGAACCTGCAGCGCCGCTACGACTGCTGCCCCGCCATCGGCGACGTCGATCGACGACACGTACGACTCGGGGTGTCCCATGAGGGGCGTGACGTGGTGGCGTGCCATTGCGAGGAACTGTTCACTGTGGCGGGCACCTGGGCCGTAGAAGAGGCCCAGCCGGAGAATGACCCCGGTGCCGCCCGCCTTGGTGAAGCGTTGCGCGCTGGCCTCGGCACCGAGGTTGCCGCTTGTGTTGGGGTACCGGTCCGGCAAGGTATCCTCGTCGATCCACTGGTCGCCTGAGTCGGGGTAAATCATGCTGACCGACTCCTGCACCAGGCGTGGAACGCCAGCGGCCAGCGCAGCGTCGACCACCGCCGCCGAGCCTCCGATGCGGACCCGCTCGGTCGGCTCCCAGGCGTGTCGGAACGCGAAGGCCGCCGTAGAGGGCATCGATGTGGCGAGGTTCACCACCGCCTCGTGGTTGCGGACGGCCTCGAAGAGGACAGCCCGGTCGAAGATCGACGCCAACACCGGGGTCGCGCTCTGGGCCTTGACCGCTGCGGCCTTTTCTGCGGTCCGCACGAGCGCGGAGACCTCGTGGCCAGCCGCGACGAGTGCCGGCAGAGCGTGGCGGCCGATTGCGCCGGTCCCCCCCAGCAAGAACACTCTCACTATCAGAAGCCTACCGAATCGCTTCGACTGCCATACGTCTCTCAGCCGGCGGTGTGGGATAGCTCGGTCGGTGGCCATGTTGGGCGTATGCCGCGACGTTATGGGCGGGGTCGAGGGGATTCGACTTCATCGAACGTTTCGTCGCTGAGGCCGCGCCGAACACCGATGGGATAGCGTCACGGAGTGATGCGACAAGGCTTGAGTGTCGACCCGGAGGTGGGCCACCGTCGCTTCTTGGACCTCGAGCCTGGCCTTCGGCCGCTCGAGGACCGCGCCCTGTTCGACCGCATTGGTGGACAGGGCACCGTCGACCGGCTCGTGGACTCCCTCTACGACCGTTTCGAGGCCGACGCCGTGATCCGACCGTTCTTCGGCAGGGACCTCGCGAATGGCCGCAACAGGCAGAAGCGATTCTTTGCCGAATGGCTCGGGGGACCACCTCGCTACAGCAACTCGGCCTGGGGCGCGCTGTATCAGC
>DATBBR010000096.1 GCA_036270875.1 Acidimicrobiales bacterium | reverse complement strand
GGAGTATTCAGTACTCCGTGTCTGGCGGTTCGCCGGGAGGACCCGCGCCCGCGGCGCCGGAGGCTGGGCCCGCCGCACAACCGCAGGCGGCGGCGCCGCGCGTGGTGGCGGCGAGCGGGCCGACGCCGACTATCTATCCGGCGGCGGTGCCGTACCTGACCGACAACGGTGGTGGTGGCTTCTGCATCACCGTGCAGGACCGATCGACGAGCAACTCGGATGTCGCGACCGGCATCAACAACGCCTACGAGCACCGCTGGCAGACCCTCGTCGGCAACTACCTCCTCTGTCCTGGTGCGCCCCCGGCGGCGAACACCCCAGGCCCAGCGGCGGCGCCGGCGCTGCCGCCGGCGGCGGTGGCCGGATCCTTCTGGGCCCTGCACGGCACCGACCTGCTCGGGCGTCCGGCGCCGAGCATCGCCCCCGGTTATGCCCTCGCCGGCAAGCTCGGCTACCTCGAGACGCACGCCCCCACCACCCGCCAGTTCTCGAACCCGACCCCCCTGGGCGCGCTCACCATCGCCGCCCGCGGGACGTTCCTCGTCGACTGGGGAGACGGCAGCGGCGCGCAGGGCCCGTACGACACCGCCGGCGCGCCCTGGCCCGACGGGCAGATCACGCATGCCTGGGACAACGTGGGTCGCTATGACGTGACGGTCGTCGAGGTGTGGACCGCCACCTGGTCGCTGGCCGGTGCCCACGGCGACCTCGCCGCCCTGCGCACCCAGGGCACCATCCGCCACTTCGAGGTACGCCAGCTCGAGTCGGTCCGCAACCGCTGACGCGGCTGCGACTCCGGGCTCAGCCCAGGGGTGAAACGGAGTTGCGCCACGCCCTGGCCATCCGGCTGATCGTCCCACCGATCCCGAAGGCCGTTCCCAGGATCACCAGACCCGACAGCATGGTGAGGAGGAAGGTGAGCCAGCCCTGCGACGGCGTGTTGGACGACGCCGGACGGTACTGCAGCGGCGTGGAGCCTCCGCCGCCCGACGCACCCTGACCCGATTGGGGGCTCCCTCCAGGAGCGCCCGGCGCGGTCGGGCTACTGGTCCCAGCCGAGGTGAGACCGGGCGAGCCGGCAGCGGCCAAACCACCGGTGTCGGCGCTCGGCGACGCGCCTCCGACTCCCGCGGACGTGTCGGTCCCCGTGGACGCCGGCGCACCTGGTGCGCCGCTGTCCACTGTCCCGCCACCCGGAGCGACGGTGCTTCCCGAGGAGATCACCGAGCCGAGATCACCTCCGCCGAGGGGCTGGCTCGCACCAACGCTCACGTCGGCGGTCCCGAGGATGAAGGTCTGACCGACGTTGAGCGTCCCCAGCGGACCCGGCAGCGGGTTGCCGATTGTCAACGTCGGGCCGGAGCAGGTGCTCTCGATCTTGTGGTCACCAGGGGAGATCGTCGGTTTGGGAGCGGCCGTCATGGAGATCTTCTGACCAGTGACCTGGCCGAGCTGGGCCAGGAGCGGATCAACCTTCGACAGGTCGACCTGGCCGCCAGGACCGGCTGCCACCGTCTGGCCCAGCGCCGTGATGCTGCCGATCGTGCAGGTGGCGGTGCCGCCGACGACGCCCTGGGAATTGGCCTTGGCGCTGGCGAGGGCCTTGAACCCCGAGACCGCCAACGTCTGGCCTCCTGGCAGGGCAATGGCCACGTCGTGGCCCGCCGCCGAGGCATCCTCGACCACCGAGGCGTCCTGGATCGACTGGTTGCTGGCGCCGGTGAAGACACCGCTCGGGCTGCCTCCGCCACCCGGACCTGTGGCCGTGACGAACGAGCTCCCCTTGGGAGCCGTCGGGTCGATGACCGACACGGCCTGGTCCGGCGACGCCGCCGTGCACGGCGCCGCGACCTTGCTGGTGGGGCTGACGCACTTCTGGATGGTCTGCTGGTTCTGCGGGACGGGATACGAGGCGAAGGCGTAGCCCGGGAAATTGTTCGGATCGGACAGGGGCGTCGGGTCGGTTGCAGCGGCGAAGAGCACCGCTCCGCCCAGGAACCCGGGATCGAAGATCTCGGAGTACTCCGCCGCGTTGACGGGCAGATCGGGCTGACCCTTGTTGAAGAAGCCGTGTACCCAGGCGTACGAGTCGTCCAACTGGAGCGTGGCCTGTGTGGTCGGCACGAGGGCCTGGGCGGAGAACGAGCTGGCGAAGATGGTCGGGTTGGTGTTCGTGGCCGGGGCGGAGGTATCGGCGGCTACCCGGCTCGCCCCTCCGATCCCGAACGGTGTCGTCAGGCCGGCGGCAGCGGTGGCCACCACCAGTCGGCTTACGGCCGACCGAGCCCGGCTGCGCCGTCCGCGGCTCGCCTTCCCCCGGCTCCCCATCACCATCCTCTTCCTCACGCCGCGGCCCCAGCGCCCCCCGGTCGCCCGCCCGCCGCCGGCGTGCTCGACGGGCCCATCTCGCTACGAGTTGGGCAGCATAGACCCTTCTGCCCGGAAGGTACTAGTACCTCCCGGCTCGAACTGGTTGGGTGGTCTACAGTGACCGCCGTCACGCCGACGGCGACCCGGCTGGAGGGTCGCTGTCAAGCCAGATAGGAGCACCTGCGCTGGAGGTCTGGGGAGAAGCCCGGGGAGCCGAAGGGGGCGTTCGCACGTGTACTACGTGAACTTCCTGTTCATCGGCATCGTGGTGGGCAGCATCTACGCCCTCTACGGCCTCGGGCTCACCGTCGTCTACAAGGCCACACGCGTTCCCAACTTCGCCCAGGGGGCCATCGGCACCACGGTGGCCTTCGTCTTCTACAAGGTCTGGGGAGGTAGCGGCGTCCGTCTCGCCGTTCGGGAGCACAGCGGCTTCTACTTCCAGATCCCCTTCCTCGGCGGCCACAGCTGGGCGCACTTCTCCTTCCAGCCTCCGGCCCTGCCCGCGTGGGCGGCCTTCGTGGTGGCAATGGCAGTGGCTGGAGGACTGGGCCTCATCGTCGCTCGCATCATGCGGCCCTTCTCCCGGGCCACGACGGTCTCACTCATGATCGTCTCGTTCGGCATCCTCGCCGTCCTGGAGGGGCTCGACTACAACACCTTCAGCGGCTACTCGACCAACGTGCACCCACTGATCCCGCTGGACAAGAGCACGACCCACATCGTGCACGGGTTCAACTTCAACAACGAGCAGCTGATGATCATCGCGGTGACGCTCGTCCTGACCGTCGCCGTCGCCGCCTTCTTCCGGCGCACCCATCTGGGCGTCGCCATCCGGGCGGTGGCCGACGACCGGCAGGTGAGCCAGCTGCTCGGGATCAACGCCGACACCGTGAGCAGGGTGTCTTGGATACTCGGCTCGATCCTGGCCGGGATCGCCGGGATCCTGATCACCCCCCTGGTCGGCCTCGACCTCGGGGTGCTCACGAACCTCATCGTGTTCGGCTTCATCGCCAGCCTGTTCGGAGGGTTTCGCAGCCTCGTCGGCACGCTTGCCGGCGGGCTGGTCCTCGGAATCGTCGAACAGCTGGTGATCGCATCCCCACTGGGCAAGCTGTCGAGCCTGCCGCCGTTGCAGGACGTCGTCGCCTTCCTTGTGCTCGTCGTCCTTCTCATGCTGCGGCCCAGATGGATCTTCTCGGGGATCCGCGTCGACGAAGAGTCGGGGGTCGGGGGTGCCGGCGTGGCCTTCGGCGGCCGGGCTCCGGCCGAGGACCGGCTGCGAGCCTGGCTCCGAAAGGGGCCGGCGCTGTGGCTGATCCTGCAGGACTGGAAGACGGCTCGCTGGGTGCTCGGCATCGGCGGGATGGCCGCCGTGATGATCATCCCCATCTTCACGAGCGGCTACTGGTCCACCGTTCTCGCCAGCGGGATCATCTTCGCCCTGGTCGGGCTCTCGCTCGTGATCCTCACCGGCTGGGCCGGCCAGGTGTCGCTGGCCCAGTACGCCTTCGTCGGCGTCGGGGCCTATACCGCCGCCATCCTCCAGGGCACCGCCCATCTGCCCTTCTGGCTGGTGGTGCCGCTGACGATCGTCATCTCGGTGCCGTTCTCGCTGCTCATCGGCATCCCCTCGCTGCGCCTCAGGGGGTTCTTCCTGGCCCTCGTGACGTTGGCGTTCGCCGTGGCCCTCGACACCGACCTGTTCCTCTCGAACGCTCTGGAGAACCACAACAGCATCCTGGGATCGACGGCCGGAAGCACCGCCCACCGCCCCTTCTCCTTCACCTCCGAGGTGTTCTACATGGGCCTGGCCGTCGCCTTGGCCTGCTTCTTCGTCGCGTACAACCTGCGCCGCAGCCGCACGGCCCGCGCCTTTCTCGCCATCCGCGACTCCGAGCCCACGGCGATCGCCTTCGGCATCAACCCCACGGCATACAAGCTGCTCGCCTTCTGTATCGGCGGCGGTGTCGCGGCCGCAGCTGGCGCAGTGTTCGCCTACCTGTACGTGAACATGGACCCCACCGAGTTCCTGTTCATCACCGGGGTCACCTTCATCGGCTACGGGATCCTGACCGGCATCGCCGAGCTCTTCGGGGCGGTGTTGGTCGGGTTCCTGTTCGCCGTGCTGCCCCAGATCACGGCGACACCAATCAACGGCGTCAACCAGACTGTCCTGATCCTCCAGGGCGTCCTGCTCGTGCTGACGGTCTACAGCTACCCGAGCGGGCTGGCTGGGTTCATGAAGCGGCTGTTCCGGCCCGACGACGAGACGGCCCAGATCCTCGCCGCTGGCGAGTTCTCGCCGGCACCGACCGCTGAAGCGGCGGCGCAGAGCGGCAACGGCGGCGACAAGTCCGGGCCAGCAGCGGTACCGGCCATGGCCGGAGCGGTTGCGGGCGCCCCCGCGCCAACCTCGGCTGCTGCCGCCACGGCCACGCTCCCGCAGCGAGCCCCGACCAGTCGGGCCCCCCGCCAGGAACAGGCCCAGGAGGAAGCCGCCTGGTCCAGGGTGGCCAATGCAGGAGCTCGGACGACCCCCGCGGAGCCGACTGGTCCGTCACCGCGCCAGCGAGACCCGGCGACCGCGAGGAAGCGCCCCCTCCGACCCCGGCCGGCGAGGGAGCCGGCCGAGCGGGCGTCACGACCGCTGCGCGCTTCCAGGCGACCGCCGCCGCCCGACGAGGACCAGCTGAGATGAGCCGGCTGCCGTCGCTTCCCAAGCTTTCGGCCCTCGCGGGTCTCCGATCGACCCGGTGGCGCCGCCCACCGATCCGTGACTATCCGGCCGCCGACCACCTCGACGAGGGCGTCGAGCTCGCCACTGCCGACGAGCTCGACCCGACGCTGGCCACCGGCGAGATCCCCCAGCCGCACGACGCCGCACCCGCGGTGCTGGCGGTCGATGAGGTGACCCTGCGCTTCGGTGGGCTCGTCGCCCTCGACAACATCTCGCTGAGCGTGCACGAGGGCGAGATCGTCGGCCTCATCGGTCCCAACGGCGCGGGCAAGACGACGCTGTTCGAGTGCATCTCGGGCTTCTACCGTCCCGACCGGGGTCACGTCTACTACCGCGTGCCGGACGGCGCCCCAGGCGTCGAGCCACGTCAGGTGCTCGACCTCCTCGGCGAGCCCTCGCACCGCCGTGCGTGGCTGGGCATCGGCCGGACCTTCCAGAGCTGTCGCATGTTCCAGAACCTGAGCGTGTTCGACGCGCTCCGCATCGCCCAGCACCGGTGGATGACCACGGGTCCCGTGGCAGCCGGGCTGGGCACCAAGCGTTCAGCTGCGGACGAGGACCGAGTGATCGACGCCACCACCGAGCTCTGCCGGATGATGGGCTTGCGTCCCTACCAGAACAAGTTCTGCGCCGAGCTCAGCTACGGGACCCTGCGGCTGGTCGAGCTGGCGGCGATCATGGCCCTCAAGCCCAAGTTCCTCCTCCTCGACGAGCCCAGCTCAGGCATCAGCCAGAAGGAGACCGAGCAGCTCCTTCCCCTCCTGCGCGACGTGCGGGCGGCGACGGGGGCGACGATTCTCATCATCGAGCACGACATGCCGTTGATCATGCAGCTGTCGGACCGGATCTACGCCATGGCGGCCGGCGCTGTCATCGCATCGGGGGAACCCGACGAGGTCCAGGCCGACCCCGCTGTCATCGAGAGCTATCTGGGCACGTCGCGCTACGGGACCGTGGTGGGCAGCAATGCCTGATCGAGCGCTCGTCGAGGAACCGTTCGCCGAGGACGAGCTCAGCGAGGACGCAGGCTGGGACCCCGGTCCGCCCCCGTTGCTCGAGCTGCGGGGCGTCGACGCCGGCTATGGGGCGGTTCAGGTGCTGCGCGGCGTCGACCTTGCCGTTCGGCCCGGCGAGATCATCGCGCTGCTCGGCACCAACGGAGCGGGCAAATCGACGATCCTCAAGGTGGTCTCGGGGCTGATGCACCCGTGGGCGGGCGCGGTCACCTTCGAGGGCGAGGACATCTCGCGCTGGGCCCCCGAGCAGACGGTCCGGAGGGGCATCACCCAGGTGCCGGGCGGTCGAGGCCTGCTGCCCAACCTCACCGTGCTCGAGAACCTGGAGATGGGTGCCCACACGATCCGGCGAGACCGGGCGAGAGTGAAGCGCAACATCGCCCGGGTGTGCGACGTCTTCCCGCGGCTAGGCGAGCGCAGAAAGCAGCTCGCGGGGACGCTGTCAGGGGGCGAAGGGCAGATGCTGGCCCTGGGTCGGGCGTTCGTGCTCGAGCCCAAGCTGATGATGATCGACGAGCTTTCCCTGGGGCTTGCTCCAACCATCGTCCAGGGCCTCGTCGACGTTCTCCACCAGCTCAACGAGGAGGGGGTCGCCTTCATCCTCGTCGAGCAGCACGCCAACCTGGCCCTGTCGGTGACCGACCACGCCTACTTCCTCGAGAAGGGCCAGATTCGCTTCGACGGCCCCAGCCAGGAGCTGCTGGAGCGGGACGACCTGCTCCGGTCGGTGTTCCTCGCCGGGGCAACGGTGGGGGCGTGATCGTTCGTGGAAGCACATCGTCGCCGGAGCGAGAAGCCGACGCGGGATCCAAGCGTCGCCGGCCGTTCGCCATGCAGGGGTGGTGTGACCGTGCCCGCAGTACGACGGGCGCGGCCGGATACGGAGGTGTGATGTGACGTCGCCGACGACGCCGACCAAGAGGACAAGCGACCTGAGCGAGGGCCTCAGGCTGATCATGCGGGGCGGCGGACCCAAGCTGATAGCAGCCGGGGTGTCGCTGGCGCTCATCGTGGGGCTCGCCTTCGTCTCGACGGTCGAAGCCAACAACCGCGCCCACCGTCAGAGCAGCCTGTCGGCCAACGGCTCCTCCGGCGGCTCCGGTGACAACGGCGGCGTCGGAGGAGGAAGCGGATCCGGGGGAGGTGCGAGCGGTGCCAACGGGACCAACGCCGGCGCCAACGGGGCTGCAGGCGGGAGTGGCGGCAGCGGCGGAGGCGGCAGCGGGGCCAAGTCCGGCGGCGGGTTCACCGGTGCCAACACGACCGGAGGCAACTGCCCGGGCAACAATCCCGACATCGGGGTCACGTGCAACCAGATCCTGGTGGGCGGCATCACTGTCCTCTCGGGGCCTCTCGGCATCTACGGCGAGCAGGGCCTCCAGGCCGCCCAGGCCTGGCTCAGCTACTACAACGCGGTGTACGCCCCTGCGCACCACCTGCGTCAGGAGAAGCTCATCTACTACGACGACCACGGCGCTGACCCCAGCCAGGACGCCATCCTGACCCAGAAGCTCATCGAGCAGGACCACGTCTTCTCGATCGGGGGCATGCCCGCGCCTCAGGGGGCCAACCCGTATCTGGTCCAGCACGGCGTTCCGCTCATCGGCGATCTGGGCCTCAACCCGATCAGCTACCAGAGCCCGATGATCTGGCCGACGGCGCCGACGCCCAACACCCAGGTGGGGGCGAACCTGGAGGCCAAGGTCGTCCACACTCTCTACCCGAACGTCAAGCACGTCGGGGCGATCATCTCGCCGCTGCCGGGCCAGGACCCGGGGCCGATCGAGCAGTACGAGGACAACGCGTACCGGCCATACGGCGTGAGCGTGACCTACCAGGTCATGACCACGTCTGAGAGCGACTGCAACAGCCACATGCTCCAGATCAGGAACGCCAACGCAGACTTCCTCCAGCTTCCCCTGCCGTCGACCAACTTCCTGCTCTGCGTGCAGGCGGCCCAGAGCCAGAACTACTACCCGGGTAGCGGGCTCGGCGGCAGCCTGCGGGGCTGGTCTGGCGGCAGCGGAATCCAGGTAGAGATGCAGCAGTGTGGGAGCTTGTGCGCCACCGCCGGTGGCGGGATCGTCACCGGCACCATATTCCTCAACCCCTCCTCGTTCTCCAATCACGATCCCAACTCCGGGATGGATCTGTACAACTCCCTCATGTCCAAGTACGCATCGAATGTGGACAAGACGTCGATCATCTCGATGAACTACTTCGCGTCCGCGGAGATAGGGTCGCTCTTGCTGGCCCAGGCGGCGGCGACACCGCCCTATCTGACCCGACCACATATCATCCAGCTGGCCAACCAGTTCAAGTTCGACACCGGTATGGGCTTGAAGGTCGACTGGGCGGGCCCCCCCAACAGCCCCAACGCCCACATCGGCACCAGCTGCGGCTACGTGTCACGGGCGGTGCAGTCCGGCGGTGGCGCCACCTGGAAGACCGACCCCACCTACTACTGCGGGTAGTGAGGGGCGCGACGTGATCATCACCAGCCTCGTCCTCCTCGTCGCCGCCGTCGGGCTTCTCGTCATCGGTGCCGTCCAAGGCAACCCGACGATGCTCGGGGTGTCGCTCGGCGCCGGCGCCGCCGGTGCGCTCTGTCTCTTCGCCGGCAACGCCTCCGCCCGGCGCGCTGCCGTGGCTCGCGGCGTTCCCATCGAGGCCGTGCTCGCCAGTCGCGTCCACCGGAACCCAGCCGGCCAGACCCCCACGGCCGCCGAGCCCACACCGGACAACCAGCCGACAGCGCCGGCCGAGGGATCACGGCCACCGCCCCCGATCGACGGGTACGACGACATGTCAGGCAGGGAGGTGACGAGGCTGATCACCTCGGGCGCGCTCCCCGACGACGCCTTGTCCGAGATGCTGTTGTACGAGGCGTCTCACCGGAGGCGCCGGGCGGTGCTCACGGCTCTCCTCGACGTGGTCCGACCCGAGCAAGCACCCGCGGCGACATGGAGCCGGCCCCGCCGGGCCGAGGACCGGGTAGAGCCGACCTAGTTCCCCCGCCCCTCCCACAGAGCGAGGAACTGCCACCCCCGGTCCGGAAAGCCGGCGGCGTCGGCCACGCGCGCCGAGGCCGCGTTGTCGAAGGTGTGCAGGTACGTGGGCACCGCTCCGTCGTCGAGGACCCGCCGGGCCGCCTGCGCCACCAGGCGTCGGGCGACCCCCCGGCCCCGCAGCGCCTCCTCGGTCACCACGGCGAGCTCGTGGCCCCACCGGTCGTGCTGTTTGCGACCGACACCGGCGCCGTAGCGCCCGTCGTCGTCCCAGGCGATCAGGACGTCGCCGTTGAAAGGGTGCAGCCATGGCGGCACGCGGGGATCGCTCGTCGACACCCACTCCCCCGCGTCCTCAAGCTCGACGGGCCGCACGGTCCACCGAAAGCACCCCCGCCCCAATCGTCCGCGCCCCTGACCCACCGCCCGGGCGAGCTCGTCGCCCAGCCCACCCTGTCCCTCGGCGGTCACCGACAGCAGTCGCTCGCGGGTCAGGCCCAGCGCCTCCACCCCCGGCTCGGTACCGGGGGGCACGGACAGCACCACCCCCTCCGGGCTGGCGACGCCGGCGAAGGGTCGCGTCCGACCGTCCCAGCCGGGACCGACGCGCAGCGGCGACCCGACCACGACCACCTCACCGGGAGCCGCGGGCCAGAGCCCGAGCCAGTGGCGGAGGTGGGTGTGGAGCCGATGCGCGCCGTCGCCCAGATAGCGGGGGTTGGCGACCTCCAGCTTGGCCTCGACCGTCTCCCGCACCACGGCGGTCACCTCGTCAAGGCGATCGTCCAGGGCGCCCGTGCGGATCGCGGCCGCCAGCTCGGCGTCGCTCGACACGCCCAACCGACCGAGCGCGGCGGCGTGGGCCCGAGCCTGGTCGGGACCGAGCACCAGCTCACGCTCGACCATGGCGAGCACGTTGATCGCCACCCTGGTGTGGAACCGCACCCGCCCGTCGGTGGCGGGGAGCACGTCACGCTCCAGGAACTCCCGGACGGCCTCGGTCAGCCCCGCCGCGCTCGGGTCGTCGTGCGGGTTCACCGCGGTGACGACATCAGGCCAACACCGGCGCGGGGCCCGGTGCCACCAGGGCCAGCAGGTCCCACTCCACCTCGCAGACCCGGCGGCCGATGGCGGCCAGCTCGACCGAGCGCACGACGCCCGAGGTGTGCGTGGCCGCCTGCATGATGCACATGATCCCCCACTTGAGGGTGCCCAGCGTCTCCCACCACCGCAGCGCGGCCCGGTCGACGGGCCGACCGCTCGTCCGCTCGTAGGCGCCGAGGAGCTGCTCGTAGGTGCCGAACCCGCCGACGGGAAGAGGCTCCCCGAAGCGCCAGGACTTCACGCACAGCCAGCCCAGGTCCTCCATCGGATCGCCCACGTGGGCGAGCTCCCAGTCGAGGACGGCGCGGATGCCGTCCGGCCCCACGATGAGGTTGCCGTTGCGAAAGTCGCCGTGCACCACGACCGTGCGCCCCTCGTCGACCCGGTGGGCGTCCAGCCACCGGAAGCCCATCTCGAACGCCGGGTGGGGCTCGCCCAGCTCGCCGAGGATCGTCCGGAAGGCCTCGACCTGGTCCGGATGCTCGAGGCCCGGCACATCGCTCGGCGGGACGCGATGGATCGCGGCCAGGGCCTCGCCGCACTGGGCGGCCAGCATCGGCCGGACGGCGGCGTAGGCGTCGTCGCGCAGGATGCGACGGGGAATCGTCTCGCCCTCGACACGCTCCATCACGATGAACGACGAGCCCAGCACGGCGGGGTCGTCGCTGGTCGCCACGATCCCCGGGACCGGGACGCCGGCTACGGCTGCAGCGGAAAGTAGGCGAGCCTCGCGTCCCATCCCGCTCCCGGGAGCGCCGGGCGGGTCCCGGCGAAGCACCAGACCGGAGGTGGTCCCGTCAGCGCGCCGGGCGTCGAACGACCACGTCTCCCGCGACGCTCCTCCCGACAGCCGCCGCAGCCCCTCCACCTCGACCTCGGGCTCACCGAGAGCTCCCGCCACGACGCCGCCCAGCGCCTCGCTGAGGTCGTCGTGGGCCACGGCCGGCACGGTAGCCGGGATAACGTGCGCGCACCGCTGACACGAGGAGGCCAGGTGCCGAGTCCCGAGCAGGTCCGTGCCGTCGTCGACGACTACCTCGCATCGTTCCCCAAGAAGGACCGAGCCGCCTTCCTCGCCTGCTTCGCCGACGACGCCAAGCAGATCGACCCGGTCCCCTCGCCTCCCAACGTCGGCAAGGCGGCCATCGGTCAGTTCTGGGACAACGTCGCCGGCATGGCCGATTCCATGGAGCCCAAGCTCGATCGGGTGCACGTGTGCGGCGACCAGGCGGCCGTCGTGTTCAGCATGTACGCCCGATCGGGTGAGGGCGGAAGCATCGTCGACATCGTGGACATCTTCGAGGTGAACGACGACGGCAAGATCGCGTCACTGCACGCCTACTGGGACCCGACGCAGATGCGGCCGATCAGCTGACCCCGTCACGTGAGCCGTGACCGCACTGCAGCGCTCACGGCCCCCGCCGACAGCTCGTCCACCGTGACGTAGCGCGCCGCCATCGTCTCAGCCAGCGACCGGGCCAGTCCCAGGCGCACCGGTCCCTCCTCGGCGTCGACGACCACCGAGGCGACACCCCGCCGCCGAACACCCGCCGCCGCATCCTGCGCTGCGGCTACCGGGTCCGAGCCGGCTGGCCCGGCGGTGGCCCGACCGTCCGAGACGACGACCACGAGCGGCCGGTAGGCCCCCGAGCGAGCCCGTTCGGCCACCTGCAGGCCGACCCCGATGCCCGCCGCCAGCGGCGTGCGACCGCCCGTCGGCAACGAGGCCAGGCGGGCCCGCGCCACCTCCACGCTTCCCGTGGGCTGCAGCACGACCTCGGCGGACTCGCCCCGGAACGTCACCAGCGCCACCCGGTCCCGTCGCTGGTAGGCATCGAGGAGGAGGCTGAGCACCGCCCCCTTCGCCGCCTCCATCCGGCGGCCGACCCCCATCGAGCCCGAGGCGTCGACCACCAGCACGACGAGGTTGGCCGTCCGCTGCTCGCGGACAGCCTCCCGCAGGTCCTCGGGCTCCACCAGGACGGCCGGCTCGCCGAGCTCTCCGCGCCCGCCTCCCGGGCCGGCGTCGCCCTCGGAGCCACCCGTGCGCCGGCTGGCGGCGGCCGCGGCCGTGGCCCCGAGGGCCACCGAACGCACCGCGCCGTCCTGGCCCTCCGGGCGCCGGTCTCCCACCAGGCGACCCCTTGGCCCCTCCGAGGGACGACGGCGGCCGCTGGCCTGCCCCGCCGATCGGAACGGCTCGGCGCCGCCGAGCCCCGGGACGGGCCCGGCATCTCCGACCGGGGCGACCCGCTCCTTGTCCGCTCCCGGATCCCCTTCCTCCAGGCGCTCCAGGGCCTCCTCCAGATCGCCGCCGTCGATGCCACCATCGCCCAGCGGGGACCGGCGGCGGTGGGCGAGGGCCAGCGGAGCTACCCGGCGGACGTCCTGGGCGTCGGCCGTCGATCGTCCCTCCCATCGGGCCAGGGCGGCAGCGGCGCGGCAGATGACGAGATCAGCGCGGAGGCCTTCTGCGCCCACGGTGGCGCACAGCTCGCTGACCGACCGCGCCAGCTCGGGTGCCAGGGGCCGGAAGGACGCCGGGCGGGAGAGGGTGGCGAGCTGGCGGCGGAGCGCGTCCTCGTTCCGCTCCCACTCGGCCGCCACCCCGGCTGGATCGGCGTCGAAGGCGATGCGGCGCTCGACGGCCAGGGCCCGTTCGGCCGCATCGGCGCTCGTG
This sequence comes from Acidimicrobiales bacterium, assembly GCA_036270875.1. Classification (NCBI taxonomy): domain Bacteria; kingdom Bacillati; phylum Actinomycetota; class Acidimicrobiia; order Acidimicrobiales; species Acidimicrobiales bacterium. The sequence continues at coordinate 31,085 of DATBBR010000096.1, read as the reverse complement.
CGCACGTCGACGGCCAACCCGAAGCGGTCGAGGAGCTGCGGGCGCAGCTCACCCTCCTCGGGGTTCATCGAGCCGATGAGCACGAAGCGGCTCGGGTGCTCGTGGGAGATCCCTTCCCGCTCCACCCGGTTGACACCGCTGGCGGCGACGTCGAGCAGCAGGTCGACCAGGTGGTCGGGCAGCAGGTTCACCTCGTCCACGTACAGCACGCCGCCGTCGCACGCGCTGAGCAGACCGGGGTGGAAGTGCCGCTCGCCGCTGCTCAGCGCGGCCCGCAGGTCGATGGTGCCGACGAGGCGGTCCTCGGTGGCGCCGATGGGCAGCTCGACGAACGGTCCCGACCCCGGCAGGAGGGCGGCGAGGGCGCGGGCGAGCGTGGTCTTGGCGCTGCCCTTGTGTCCCCGCATGAGCACGCCACCGATGGCGGGGTCCACGGCGTTGAGCAGCAGGGCGACCTTGGCCTCGTCCTGGCCGACCACCGCGGTGAAGGGGAACCTCGCCGTCACCGTGCCTCCTCCCAGCCCTCGGCCTCGAGCAGGGCCGCCCGCAGCGTGTCCAGCGCCGGGTGCGAGGCGTCCCACAAGTCGCGCTCGTCGGCTTCGAGCAGACGCTCGGCGATCGAGCGCAGGGCCCACGGGTTCGACTCCTCGAAGAACTTGCGCACCTCCGGGTCGCCCACGTAGGACTCGGTGACCCGCTCGTACATCCAGTCCTCCACCACCCCGGCCGTGGCGTCGTAGCCGAAGAGATAGTCCACTGTGGCCGCCATCTCGAACGCCCCTTTGTAGCCGTGGCGGCGCATGGCCTCGATCCACTTCGGGTTCACCACCCTGGTGCGGACGACGCGCGCCGCCTCTTCGCTCAGCGGACGCACGCGGGGCCGTGCCGGGTCGGCCGTGTCGCCGAACCAGGCCTTGGGTTGTCTGCCGGTGAGCGCCCGGATCGTCGCCACCATGCCGCCGTGGTCCTGCAGGTAATCGTCCGAGTCGAAGATGTCGTGCTCCCGGTTGTCCTGGTTCTTGGCCGCCACCTCGATGCCGGCGAACCGTCGCCGCATGGCCTCGGGCGCAGCCACTCCCGACCCACCCCGGCCGTAGGAGTAGCCGCCCCACGCCAGGTACACAGCGGCCAGATCCTCGTCGCTGCGCCAGTCACGGGACTCGAGCAGGCTGAGGATGCCCGAGCCGTAGGCGCCGGGCTTGGGCCCGAACACCCGAGGGTCGTCTCCGCCGTGGGCAGCCACGAAGTTCTGGCCGGGGGGCTCGTCCAGCGCCGCAACCAGGTCGACGGCCTCGCCGAGCAACCCGAGCACGTGCGGAAAGGCGTCCCGAAAGAACCCCGAGACCCGCAGGGTCACGTCGACCCGCGGCCGGCCCAGCTCGTCGAGCGGGATGACCTCAAGTCCCGCCACCCGGCCCGTCTCCTCGGCCCACACCGGCCGCACGCCCATCAGGGCCAGCGCCTCGGCGACGTCGTCGCCCGAGGTGCGCATGGCGGCCGTGCCCCACACGACGAGGCCGACCGACTCCGGGTACCGCCCCTCCTCGGCCAGGTGGGCTTCGAGCAGCCGCTCGGCGAGCGTCGAGCCCACCTGCCATGCCATTGGGGACGGTACGGCGCGCGGGTCCAACGAGTAGAAGTTGCGCCCCGTCGGCAGGGCGTGGGCCATCCCTCGGGACGGCGCCCCGCTCGGGCCGGCGGGCACGAAGCGGCCGTCGAGGGCGGCGAGCACCGACGAGATCTCGTCGCTCGTCCGGTCGAGCGCCGGCACCAGCCGCTGGCCGACCCAGGTCAGGGTGGCGTCCGCGACGCCACCCGCGTCCCACTCCCGTGACTGGAGCTCGGCGAGTCGGCGCCGGCACTCGGCCTCGACGCGGTCGACATCGGCCCGCCGCGCTGCCGCCAGGTCGAGGCCGAGCTCGCCCGCCACCGTGCCCCGCAGGGACGGCACCGGGCCCTGGTCGAGCCGGGTGAGGGCCAGCACCAGGTCGAGCTCGGCCTGTCCTTCAGGAGGCCGGCCGAGGGTATGGAGACCACCCCGGATCTGGGCGTCCTTGAGCTCGCACAGGTAGCCGTCGACGTGCAGGATGGCATCGTCGAAGGCGGGGTCCTCGAACCCGTCGTCGCCTCCTGGCGCCTCGGCCATCCCGAGGTCGCGATGGATCTCGGCCCGCACCAGCAGGTCCCACACCTGCCGGCGGATGGCGGGAAGCTTGGCCGGGTCGAGGGCGGCCACCTGGGCGTGGGTGTCCAGGAGCCCCTCCAGCCGGGCCAGGTCGTCGTAGGTGTCCGCTCGGGTGAGCGGGGGCACCAGGTGGTCGACGATCACGGCGTGGGCCCGCCGCTTGGCCTGGGTGCCCTCGCCCGGGTCGTTCATCACGAAGGGGTAGATCACCGGCACGTCGCCGAGCACGGCGTCGGGCCAGCAGCGGGCCGACAGGCCGACGCTCTTGCCCGGCAGCCACTCGAGCGTCCCGTGCTTGCCCACGTGCACGATGGCGTCAGCTCCCCATTCGGCATCGAGCCACCGGTAGAAGGCGAGGTAGTGGTGGGTCGGGGCGAGGTCGGGTGAGTGGTACACGGCGACCGGGTTCTCGCCGAAGCCCCGCGGCGGTTGCACGGTGACGAGCACGCCTCCGAGGTCGAGGCCGGCGAAGACCAGCTCCTCCCGGTCGATGAAGAACTCCCCGGGCGGCGGCCCCCACGCCTCGGTGAGGCCGATCCTGGCCTGCGCCGGCAGCTGCTCGAAATGGTGCTCGTACTCGGCCACACTCCACGACCCGGCACCGTTGTCGCGCCCCACCGGATCGGGCCCGTCGCCCGCATACGGCAGGGCGTCGGCCAGCTCGGCCATGAGCGCATCGCCGTCGGGCGGTATGCGGTCGACCCGGTAGCCAGCGCCGGCGAGGGCATGCAGCAGCTCGATCACCGACGCCGGCGTGTCGAGTCCCACGGCGTTGCCGAGGCGGCTGCGCTTGGTCGGATAGGCGGAGAGCACGAGGGCGACCCGGCGCTCGGGAGGCGGTCTGCGCCGCAGGGACGCCAGTCGGACGGCCAACCCGGCCACCCGCTCGACCCGGTCGGCGACCGTGCGGTACGCGGTCACCGGAGAGCCCAGATCGTCGCCGTCGTCGACGGTCTCCTTGAAGGAGAAGGCAGGGCCGACGATCCTGCCGTCGAGCTCGGGAACGGCGACGGCCATGGCGACGTCGAGCGGTGTCAACCCGCCGGCGCTGTCGGCCCAGGTCTCGCTGGCCGATGTCGCCGCGACCGCCTGGAGCACGGGAACGTCGAGGGCGGCCAGGACGGAGGCATCCCAACCGTCACCGTCGTCACGCGCCGAGCCGGCCGCCAGCACGGTGGTGATGACCGCGTCCACGCCCCGACGGGCCAGCAGCTCGAGCGCGGGAACGGCGCTGCCGGCGCCGTCGGGCCGCAGGGAGTAGCAGTAGACGGGAAGGGCGTTGGCACCTTTTGCCTCGATGTCGGCGCACAGGTCGGTGACGAACTGGGTGTTGCCTGACAACAGGTGAGCCCGGTAGAAGACGACGCCGACAGTAGGGCGGGCGGCGTCGAGCTCCGGCCGGCCGAGCACACCGCACGACGGAACCTCGACCGGGGGGCCGAAGCCGAACGCATGCCCGAGGATCGTGTCGGTCACGAACCGGAGGAGCTGCTCGACGTTGGCCAGACCACCCTGGACCAGGTAGTCGAAGGCCTGGGCGGCCAGGCCGCTGGGCACGCTGGTCGACGCGGCCAGCTCGGCGTCCGGCGTCGCCTCGCCGCCGAAGGCGAGCAGCGGGACGCGGGCGGCCCGGCAGCGTCGGGCCAGCTCGTCGAACGGCGCCTCCCACGCCCGGCGCCCGCCCAGCAGCCGGACCACCACCACCTGCACGCCGTCGAGCGACGGCGCCTCCGTGAGGCTGGCCGGGTTGGCGGCCCGGACGGCCGGGAAACCGGGGGGCAGGCCCTCGGCCACGGCGCGCAGGGCCAGGATCTCGGTGTCGGCGTTGGTGAGGACGAGGATCACGGCCGTCCTCCCGCGATAAGCGCCTCGACGGCGCCCATGTCGACGTTGCTCTCCACCAGGTCGGCCAGGCGCTCCAGCTGGACCTGGCGGGCGCCGGCGAACGAGACCCCTGCGGCCACGAACCGTCGTCCCCGCCGGGTCGCCACGGCGGCAAGGAACGCAGCCCGAAAGCCGTCGTCTTCCATCAGCCCGTGCAGGTTGGTGCCGAGGACGCTCCCGTCGGCGTTGGCCGCCCCTTCGTCCTCCGACCCGTACACGTCGTCGAGCTCGATCCACGGACGAGCCCCGTTGCCGACCCGGCTCCGGCCGTGGTGGATCTCATAGCCGGAGATTCGCTGGCCCCACGCCCGCCCCCGGCGCTGGCGCGTGACCTTGTCCTCGCCGAAGGTGGTCGAGGTGTCCAGCCAACCCAAGCCCTCTACGCGACCTCGCCCCGATTCGACATGGTCCACGATCTCCCGGCCCAGCATCTGGTAGCCGCCGCACACCCCGAGGAGGATGGCGCCGCCGGCGACGGCCGCGGCCAGGGCCCGGTCGAGGCCCCGCCCACGCAGCCACTCGAGGTCGGCCACGGTCGACTTCGAACCGGGGAGCACCACGAGGTCGGGCTGGCCGATGACCGCGGACGAGTCGATCAGTCGCACACCCACACCGGGCTCGATGGCGAGGGCGTCGAGGTCGGTGAAGTTGGCCAGCCGGGGCAGCCGGATGGCGGCCACGTCGAGCCCGTCGGCAACGGCGGAGCCGGCCGCCGCCGGACGAGGGCCGGACAGGGCGAGTGAGTCCTCGGCGTCGAGGGCGATGTCGTGCACGTACGGAAGGACGCCGATGACGGGGACGCCGCAGCGCCGCTCGAGCTCGGCGGGCCCATCGCCGAGGAGGGCTGGATCGCCGCGAAGCTTGTTGATGACGAAGCCGCCGACGAGGTCACGGTGAGCCGCGGGCAGCAGGGCGACCGTCCCGTACAGCGCCGCGAAGACACCGCCGCGGTCGATGTCGCCCACGACGATCGCCCGCATCCCGGCTTCGGCGGCGACCCGCAGGTTCACGATGTCGCGGTCGAGCAGGTTGATCTCGGCCGGGTTGCCCGCGCCCTCGCAGATGACGATGTCGTATCGGCTCCGCAGGCTGTCGAGGGCGTCGAGCACCACGCCGAGCAGCTGCGGCTTGTGGTCGTGGTAGGCGGCGGCGTCCATGTGCGCCACGGGCCGACCCATGACGACCACCTGGCTGGTGCGCTCACCGGTGGGCTTCAGCAGGATCGGGTTCATGGCGACGTCCGGCTCGACCCCGGCGGCCAGCGCCTGTACCCCCTGGGCGCGACCGATCTCGTGCCCACCGGCGGTGACGAACGAGTTGAGGGCCATGTTCTGGGCCTTGAAGGGTGCGACCTTCAACCCCCGGCGGGCCAGCAGCCGGCACAGCCCGCTCACCACGTGGCTCTTGCCCGCGTCGCTAGTCGTGCCGCAGACCATCAGGGCGCCGCTCACGGGGTCGTCCTCTCGAGGGCAGTGCGCAGTCGGTCGAGGCCGCCGGCGTCGGGCACGGCGATGCGGACGTGGTCGGGCAACCCGAAGCTGGCGCAGTCGCGCACGACCACGCCCTGCTGCGCCAGTCGCTGCCGCAGCCCGGCGGCGCCGCCGACAAGCACGTAGTTGGCCGCCGAGGGGGCGGGCCGCAGGCCGTGTGGCTGGAGCACAGCCACGAGCTCGCGTCGCAGGTCGGTGATCGACGATGCCCAGGCAGGGAGGTCGACCGGCGCCAGGAGGGCCGGGAGCGCCTCGGCCGCCAGCCCGTTGACCGACCACGCCGGCTGTCGGCGCGCCAGCCGCTCGACCAGGTCGCCGTCCGGGGCCAGGAGATAGCCCAGCCGCAGCCCCGGGCAGGCCAGCACCTTGGTGAGCGATCCGACGACGATCGCGCCCCGATCGGCGTCACCGCGGGTCCAGCGGCCCGTGGCCAGCGGGTAGAACGCCTCGTCCCACACGGCGGCGCCGTCATCCGGCGCGGCCAGGACACCCGTCGGGTTGTTTGGGTTGGACCGAAATCTCGGCCCGCCCCCGTCGAGGATCTCCAGGTGACGCCGGTAGAGGCTGAAGTCGGGCTCTTCCACCCATCCCCGGCGCACCTCGGCCGCCACCAGGGCGATGGCCTCGGACCCTCCGTTGGTCAGCAGCACCCGTCGCCGGTCGACCCCCAGGACGTCGGCCAGCGCCGCCGTGGCCGGCCGAGGATCGGGGTAGTGACGCGTGGCGTGCAGGTGGCGGGCGAGCACCGGCACCGGGTCAGGGGCGACGGGGTTCATGCTTGCGGAGAGGTCCAGGATCGTCGCAGGGTCGAGCCCCAGGGCCGCGGCCACTCGCCCCCCGTCGCCGCCGTGCTCCTCGGCGGGAGGCACCACGCTCGCCAGCTCGGTCGCTCTCACAGGCGCCACCGGCGCCACCGGGCGACCGTGGCGGTGCCAAAGAGCAGCACCGCCAAGGCGGCGCCGACGTCCGAGGAGAGCCGCACCGCGGCGGCCACGTCGTCCACCTCGGGCGGGCGTCCAGTCCCCAGGGGCGGGCGGACCTCGACGCGATCGCCGTAGCGGTTCTCCCCGCCGAGCCTGAGCCCGAGGGCGGCGGCGAAGGCCGCTTCGGCCACCCCGGCGTTGGGCGACGGATGCCCGGGAGCGTCGTGGTGCACCGCACGCCACACGGCGCCAGCGGCGCTCGGACGCACGGCGACGACCGCGGCGGCGGTGACGCGTGCTGGCACCCACGCGGCGAGGTCGTCCAGGCGCGCGCCGGCCCAGCCGTAGCGGCAGTAGCGGGGACTGCGCTGCCCGACCATGGCGTCGACGGTGTTCACGGCCCGGTAGCCGAGGACGCCCGGAGCGCCCGCAGCCACCGCCCAGAGCATCGGGGCGACGACGGCGTCGACGGTGTTCTCGGCCACTGACTCGACGACGGCCCGGACGATCTCCTTCTCGTCGAGTGCCGTCGGGTCGCGGCCCACGAGCGAGCGCAGCAGCTCGCGAGCGGCGTCGACATCGCCGGCGCCCAGCGCGGCAGCGACGTCGGTCGCGGCCTCTCCGAGGCGGCGCCCGGCGACGGCAACGTAGGTGGCGGCCAGCGTCGACGGCAGCCCCGCGCCGAGGCCGGCTCGCACCGCGGCGCCGGCGAGCACGCCCAGTCCCGTCCCTCCGCCGGCGTGGAGCGTGCCGGCGAGGCGGCTGTCTCGCCACGCCCAGCGTTCGAAGGTGGCCATGGCCGAACCAAACGCCGCCACGGGGTGGGGCCGAACGCCCGGCTCACCCAGGAGCCTGTCCGCGAGCCAGCCTCCCGCGGCGCCGATCGCCCTGCCGTTCAGCATCGGGCGCTCACCATCGGGCGCTCACCATCGGGCGGCCGCCACCAAGAGCCCGACCGTCTCCCCGACCAGACCCGTCGCCCCGAGCACGTCGCCGGTGAAGCCGCCGAGCCGCCGCCACGCCAGGAGAAGGACGCCGCCTGCAGCCAGCGTCGCCGAGGCCAGGGATGCGGCTCCCGCTACGGGGTGCCACGCCAGCAGCAGGGCGCACGAGCCGGCCAGCCCCATCGCACCCACCATCGCCGGCCGGCCGGGCCCCTCGAGGAAGGCCGATGCCAGGCCCCCCTCGGGTCGTGCGTACGGCAGGGCGCGCGCGCCCACCGCCATCCACGTCCGCGACGCGCACCAGAGCCCGCCCAGCAACAGCCAGGACGGGCGCAACCCGGCCAGCGCCGCGAAGCGCACCAGCAGCACCGCTCCGACCACCCCGACCCCGAACGCCCCGACACCCGGATCGGCCATGACCGCCAGCCGCCGCTCACGCGGCAGGTGCCCCAGGAGGCCGTCGGCGGAGTCGGCCAGCCCGTCGAGGTGGAGCAGGCCGGTGAGCGCCAGGTCCGCGGCCACCACCACCGCCGCCGCGACCGGCGCGCTCCATGCCCGCGCCGCCGCCCACCAGACCCCGCCCAGGGCCAGTCCCAGCGCGGCCCCGACCAACGGGAACCACAGCAGCGCGCTGCCAGTGGGCCGGCTGGCCCCTCCGAGGGGGGTGAGGAACGAGAGAGCCCGTCGCATCGGCCTCAGACCTTCACACCCGCTCGAGCGGTAGGACCCGTCCGGCCACCACCAGAAGGACCTCGTCGGCAGCCGCGGCCACCAGCTGGTTGAGCGCGCCGAGCTCGTCACGAAACTGGCGTCCCATCTCGCTGCTCGGATGCACCCCGAGGCCGACCTCGTCAGTGACCACGACCGTGTCGCCGGGGCGTGCCGCGATGTCAGAGCAGAGCCGGTCGCCGTCCACTGCGAACGACGCCGCACCCGCCAGCCAGGCACCCAGCGAGTCGACCAGGGCCGTGCCCGAGAGGCGACGCAGCACGGCCCCGAGGTCCTCGCCCTGGCCGACCTCGACGGTGGACCACCCCGCCGGCCGGCGGGCCCGGTGCGCGGCGACGCGCTCGGCCATCTCGGCGTCTGCGGCCACCGTCGTGGCCACGTAGGTGACCGACGACGACAGGCCGGCCGCCAGCGTCTCGCCCACCCGCGACTTGCCCGACCGTGCTCCCCCGAGCACGAGAGTGATCACCCTTCTCGCTCCCACACCCCGCGACGCACGCCAGCGTGGACGGCGCGCGCCAGGCGCGACCCCCACGTGGAGCGCGGTCCGCCGAAGGCGAACGGCCGCCCCTCCGCGGGGCAGAGCACGCAGACGGCGTCAGTAGCCGTGCCCGTGGCGTCGATGCCCATGTCGGAGAGGGCCTGCACCTTGGCCTCGGTCGCGGTGGAGACCGCGTTGACGAGGGCCGAGTCGGTCAGCCGCTCGGGCACGCTGACCACGATGTTGATCGTGCCCACGAGCGGTTGGCGGGCACCGTCAGGAGCCGCGGCCAGCACCGGATGGGTGAGGCCGACGGTCGCCACCACGCCCACACCGCCGTCGGTGGCGACGCCATATTGACGCACGTCGGCGGCGGTGAGCATCCCGACGCCCCGGCCGGGCAGACCGAGCGACACCCCGAGCTTGCCCAGGTGGTGGTCGGGATCGCGCCGCGCATAGGACGGGGGCACCTGGGCGTTCACGACCCACCGTCTGATCCCGAGCCCGCCGCCGTGCGGCGCCGAGGCGATGGCGCGCAACGGTGAGGGCGACCGCCACACGAGCACTGGGAGGTCTCGCCCGCTCTCCCGGCGAGACCGGATCTGCAGCTGCACGACGTCCACGCGTCCCTCCGCAACCCTGCCGATAATGGGTCCGGGCAGGCAGGTCTCCTGGCTCCCGGATCGACGCTCCCCTCGGCCTTCCCGCCCTACGGGCCGTGGCCTGGTGGTGAGGATCGCTCCCCGGTCACAGTTGCGGGACAGCCCCGGACTCCCACCGGGTTCCCTGCGCTGCGGCGCCGACACTACCGTGCCGGGCATGGCACGCGCCGATTCCATCGTCCTGGTGAACACGGGACACGGCAAGGGGAAGTCGTCAGCCGCCTTCGGCGTGATGGGGCGGGCCTGGGCGCGAGGCTGGCGCGTCGGCGTCGTGCAGTTCGTGAAGGGCGGGAAGTGGAAGGTCGGTGAGCGCAAGCTCGCCGACCACCTGGGCGTGGAATGGCACACCCTCGGCGACGGCTTCACGTGGGAGTCCACCGACCTCGACGAGACAGCCGCCAAGGGCCGCCACGCCTGGGAGGTGGCCAGGGCGAAGCTGTGCTCGGGCGACTACGACCTGCTCATCCTCGACGAGGTGACGTACGCCGTCAGCTACGGCTGGGTGACCGTGGACGACGTGGTGTCGGGCATCCGCGATCGGGCCCCGCGCACGAACGTCGTGGTCACCGGCCGGGACGCCGCTCCCGAGCTGGTCGAGCTGGCCGACACCGTGACGGAGATGCGCAAGGTCAAGCACGCCTACGACCGGGGCATCACGGCCAAGAAGGGCATCGAGTACTGACGTGGCCTACCTCGGCCCCCGACTGGTGGTGGCCGGCACCCACTCAGGGGTGGGGAAGACGACCGTGGCCACCGGGCTCATGTCGGCCGTGGCGAGCCGGGGCATGGCCGTCGCCAGCGCCAAGGTCGGGCCCGACTTCATCGACCCCGGCTACCACGCCCTGGCGACGGGACGGCCCGCCCGCAACCTCGACGCCTGGATCTGCGGCGCGTCGGCGGTGGCGCCGCTGGCCGCCCGGGCCGCCGAGTCGGCCGAGGTGCTTGTCGTCGAGGGAGTGATGGGCCTCTTCGACGGGGCAGCGTTGGCGAAAGAGGACACGCCGGGCCCGGCGTCCCGGCCCGCGGCCAGCACGGCCGAGGCGGCCGCCCTCCTCGACGCCCCTGTCGTCCTGGTCGTGGACGCCTCCGCCATGAGCACGTCGGTCGCTGCCCTGGTCCACGGCTATGCCTCCTTCGACCGAGGTGTCCAGGTCGCCGGGGTCGTGCTCAACCGGGTGGGCAGCCCGGGCCACGAGGTCCTGCTGCGCGAGGCCCTCGAGCCCCTCGGCCTGCCCGTGTACGGCGCCCTTCCCCGCGACGACGCCCTGCAGTGGCGGGAGCGCCACCTCGGCCTGGTCCCCGTCGTCGAACACCGCCGCCAGGTCGGTGCGTCACTGGCGGCCCTGGCGGCTGCGATCGAGCGCCACTGCGACGTGCCCGGGCTGGTGGCCCTGGCCCGGTCCGCGCCTACCCGCCGAGTTGGTCGACTCGACTCCGCTCGGCCGTCGGGAGCGGCGCGCGTCGCCGTGGCCGGCGGCCCCGCCTTCAGCTTCTGCTACCCCGACAACCTCGAACGGCTCGAGGAGGCGGGCGCCGAGGTGGTGCCGTTCGACCCCGCGGGCGACGAGGCGCTGCCGGATCGTGTCCACGCCATGTACGCCGGGGGCGGGTTCCCCGAGGTCTTCCTGGAAGCGCTGGCCGCGAACACTCCCCTGCTCGCCGACGTGCGGCGCCGGGTCACGAGCGGCTTGGTCACCTGGGCCGAGTGCGGCGGGCTGCTGTGGCTGTCCCGCTCGCTCGACGGTCGGCCGCTCTCGGGTGTCGTGCCCGCCATCGGCCACATGACCGACGGCCTCACCCTCGGCTATCGCCGGGCCCGCGCCCGGGTGGCCTCGCCACTGGCGGAACCGGGCGCGGAGCTACGCGGGCACGAGTTCCACTATTCCGTACTGGATCCGGCGGGCGACGCGCTCGACCTCGAAGGGCGCTTCGGCGCCGGTACGGCAGGGTTTGCCACGCCCAGCCTCCTCGCGTCCTACCTCCACCTCCACCTCGGCGCCGACCCGGGTCCCGCCGAGCGGCTGGTCGCCACTGCGAGCCGACAGGACGGCCGCGACGCAGCTACGGCCCCGTCGCGGGCTGCTCGGCTCGGGCCGACTCGGCCCGCTTGAGCGCCTGGCGCCGCAGACGCGCCTTCTTGCGCCGGACGCGGTCGTTGTGCCAGCGAACCCTCGGTCGCGCTCCTCTGCCCATCTCCCCACCCTAGATCGCAACCAGTAGGATCGTCGCCCGTCGCCAAGCGCGGGAAGCCGGTGGGAGACCGGCGCGAGCGAGATCCACTGTGACCGGGGAGCGACCCCCAAGACCGGGGCGAGCCGGGATCCGGAAGCCAGACACCGGCCGCGACGAGGATCAGCGTGCACGCGGAGGCGAACCATGGCCACGGCCGCATCCGAGCCCCGCGGCCGCCTGGTCGGGGTCGGCGTCGGGCCGGGCGACCCGGAGCTGGTCACCCGACAGGCGCTCCGGGTCCTCGGCGAGTCGGACCGGGTCGTGGCGCCGTCGAGCGCGGTCGACGCCGTCGGGCGGGCCGAGGCCATCGTCCGTCAGGCCGACCCCGAGGTCCGCATGGAGCGACTGGTCTTCGACATGACTGCCGATGGCGCCCACGGTGGGCGGGCGGCACGCGAGGCCTCTCATCTGGCGGCCGCGCACGCGCTCCTCCCGTGGCTCGACGATGGCGAGCAGGTCGCCTTCGTCACCCTCGGCGACCCCAACATCTACAGCACGTTCTCATCGCTGACCGCCGCCGTGCGCTGCCTTCGACCGGCGGTCGACATTGGCACCGTGCCCGGGATCATGGCCTTCCAGGCCCTGGCCGCCGAGGCCGGCGCCGTGCTGCTCGACGACACCGAGTCGCTCTCGCTCGTGACCGCGCTCGACGGGCCCGAGGCGCTCGACGCTGCCATCGACGACCCGACCCGGGCGGTGGTCGTCTACAAGGGCGGGCGCCACGTCCCTGAGATCGCGGCCAGCCTCTCGCGCGCCGGTCGGCTCGACGGCGCTGTCATCGGCGAGCTGCTGGGTCTTCCCGGCGAGCGCATCGGGCCGCTGGCCCACCTCGCCACCGGTCCGGCCACCTACCTGGCCACCGTCATCGTCCCGCCGCGCGCCCGTCGAGGGAGCGGGGCCGGCCCGAGAGGCCGACCCACGGAACAGGAGCAGCCGTGATCAGCTTCGTGGGCGCCGGCCCGGGCGCCGCCGACCTCATCACCTTGCGGGGTGCCCAGCGGCTCGGCCGGGCCGACGTGGTCGTGTGGGCGTCCTCGCTGGTGCCCGAGGCCCTCCTCACCCACACCCGGCCCGACGCCGTCGTCCACGACTCGGCCGCCATGACGCTCGAGGACGTCTTCCGCGTGTACGCCGACCACCCCGACGCAGCGATCGTGCGACTCCACTCCGGCGACCCTGCGCTGTATGGCGCCATCCAGGAGCAGATGGCGTGGTGCATCGACAACGGGCGCGAGTTCGAGATCGTGCCGGGGGTGAGCTCTCTCGGCGCGGCCGCTGCTGCCGCCGGACGGGAGCTGACGGTGCCCGCCCTGGCCCAGAGCGTGGTCATGACCAGGCTGGCCGGGCGGACGGCGGCTTCGATGCCGGCGCGCGAATCGGTGGCCGCCTTCGCGGCGCACGGCGCCACGATGGCGGTCTTCTTGTCCGGCGCCCGGCCGCGCCAGCTCCAGGACGAGCTGCTGGCCGAGGGCAGCGGCTACCACGCCGACACGCCGGCCGTCATCGTGATCCGCGCGTCGTGGCCGGACGAAGCGGTGGTGCGCACGACGGTCGGCCGCCTGGCGGAGGATCTGCTGACGACGGGAGCCCGGACCACGGTGCTGGTCCTGGTGGGACCGGCGCTCTCCGGCGCCGCCGGGGGCGAGGCGGCCCGGAGCCACCTCTACTCGCCGGCGTTCTCGCACCAGTTCCGACGCCGTTCCCTGCGGGGATCGACGGCGTGGCGCACGTCCGGCCCGACAGCCCGGCCAGGACGGGCCGCCCGCAAGGGGGCGCGGTGAGATCGGCGGAGCCGGCCGCCGTCTCGCCGACCGGTCAGCGCGGCCTGCGCACGGGCTGGACGACGGGTACCTGCGCGTCGGCCGCGGCCAAGGCGGCGGTCCTCGGTCTCGTTACGGGCGTGGTCCCGGCTGTGATCGACGTCGCCCTCCCCGACGGGCGTCGAGTCGACTTCGCGGTCGAGCCGGGTGGCGCTCCCACCCGGGCCGTCGTGGTGAAGGACGCCGGCGACGACCCCGACTGCACCGACGGGGCCCGGATCACGGCCGAGGTCGCCTGGGGCGCGGCCTCGGAGGCGAGCCCGGAGCTGCGAGCCGGCCCTGGCGTGGGGACGATCACCAAGCCGGGCCTCGGGCTCGCCGTGGGCCAACCCGCCGTCAATCCCGTCCCCCGCCGCATGATCAGCATCGCCACCGCCGAGGTGACCGATCAGCCGCTGGTGGTCACCCTCTCGGTCCCGGGCGGCGCGGACATGGCGGCCAGGACCACCAACGACCGTCTCGGCATCGTCGGCGGCATCTCCATCCTCGGGACGACCGGCGTGGTCCGACCCTTCTCGACCGCGGCCTACCGGGCGTCGGTCGTCCAGCAGGTGGACGTCGCCGCCGCTCAGGGCGAGACGATGATGGTGCTGGCGACGGGCAGCCGTTCGGAGCAGGCCGCCTTGCACCTGCTCCCCCGCCTTGACCCGGTCTGCGTCGTGGAGGTCGGAGACTTCACCGGCATCGCCCTGCGACGCGCCGCGGCCGCCGGCATCCGCCGGGCCGTGCTGGTCGCCATGGCCGGGAAGATCACCAAGCTGGCCGCCGGGGTGATGATGACGCACTTCCACCGGTCGAAGGTCGACAACGACCTCATGGAACGGGTCGCCCGGGAGACCTCGGCGCCACCGCCCGTCATCGACGCCGCCACGGCCACGGCGACCGCTCGGCACTTCTTCGAGGCCTGTCGGGCCGCGGCACACGCCGCCCCGCTCGAGGCGTTGTGTCGCGAGGCCCGCGCTGCCTGCGAGGCCCACGTCGGCCGGCAGCTGTCGGTCGAGGTCTGGATGGTCGATTTCGACGGGGCCGAGGTGGTCGCCCGTGGCTGAACGCATCGCCGTGATCGGCCTCGGTGCCGAGGGACTGTGCGGGGTGGGCAACCAGGCTCGGTCCGCCATCGAGCGAGCCGCACTTGTCGTGGGCGGACGGCGCCACCTCGCCGCGCTGGCGCTGTCGGGCCCGGTGCGCACCGTGCCGCTCACCGCCGACCTGGATGCCGCCCTCGACGAGATCGAGTCCGAGGCGGGACCGGTCTGCGTGCTGGCGTCCGGGGACCCGGGGTTCTTCGGCGTCGTGCGGCCGCTCGCAGCGCGCTTCGGGACGGAGCGGCTGGAGGTGCACCCGTCTCCCTCTTTTGTGGCCCTGGCGTTCGCCCGGCTTGGACTGGCGTGGGACGACGCCGCCGTGGTCTCCGCCCACGGACGCCCGCTGGCAGCCGCCGCCCGCGCCGCGTCCTCCCACCCCAAGGTGGCGGTGCTCGTCTCGCCCGAGTCGCCGCCCGAGGCGCTCGGTCGGGCCCTCCTCGAGCTGGGCACAACGGACCGACGGATAGCGGTGTGCGCCCGGATGGGGACTCCGACGGAGCGGGTCGATCTCGTGGACCTGCAGGGCCTGGCTGCAGGAACGTGGGACCCCCTCTCCGTGGTGGTCCTGCTGGCCGAGCCCGCCCCGCCGTCCACCACGGGCCTCGCCTGGGGACTGCCCGACCGGAGCTTCGAGCACCGCGACGGGATGATCACCCGGGCCGAGGTGAGGGCGGTCGCCCTCGGAAAGCTGTGGTTGCCGTCCCGTGGGGTCCTATGGGACGTGGGCGCCGGCAGCGGCAGCGTCGCCATCGAGTGCTCCCGGCTGCGCCCCGCGTTGCGGGTCCTGGCTGTCGAGGAGAACGCCGCCGACGCCCGGCGCATCTCCCACAACGCCGACCGCCATGGGGTCGCCGTGGAGGTCGTGCCCGGCCGGGCGCCCGCGGCCCTCGACGGGCTCCCCGATCCCGACCGGGTGTTCGTCGGCGGCGGCGGGCACGCGGTCCTGTCGGCGGTGCTCGAACGCCTGCGTCCGGGCGGACGCGTGGTTGCGACCTACGCGGCCGTCGACCGGGCCGTCGCCGCCGCCGAGCGGTTGGGCGCCATGGTGCAGGTCGCCGTCTCGCGGGGGCGGCGTCTTCCCGACGGGGCCCTGCGCCTGGCGGCCGAGAACCCGGTCTTCGTGGTGTGGGGGCCGCCGGGTCCCGGCGACGAGGGGACCGAGCTCGGGGAGCCCTCGCCGTGAGGGTCCTGGCCATCAGCGTCACCGAGCGCGGGCGCCTGCTGGCGACGCGGCTGCCGTTCGAGCACGCCCACGGCGATGCCGGCGCCACCGTGCGGGCCCGGTGGCGCCAGGTCGACGCCTTCGTGCTGCTACTGGCGACCGGCGCCGCCGTGCGGATCGTGGCCCCCCTCCTGGAGGACAAGCGGCTCGATCCCGCCGTGGTGTGCCTGGACGAGGCCGGGCGCTTCGCGGTGGCACTGTGCGGGGGCCACCTCGGCGGAGCCAACACGCTCGCCCGGCAGGTGGCCTCCCTCGTCGGGGCCGAGCCCGTTGTCACCACCGCCACCGACGCCACCGGCACGTGCCCCCTCGACGCGCTTCCGGGGTTTCTGGCGAGCGGAGACGTCGCCGGGGTGACCGCTGCCATCCTCGACGGCCGCCCCCCGGCGGTCGACAACGTCGTGTCGTGGCCGCTGCCGTCGACGCTGCCGGTCGGGGCGGGACCCGAGCGATTGGTGATCACCGACCGGGTCGTGGAGAACGGTCGGGGCGTGGCCGTCCTGCGACCCCCGACGCTGGTCGCCGGGATCGGCACGTCGACCGGGGCTCCGCCCGAGGAGGTGGCGGCGTTGGTGACCACGAGCCTGGCCGAAGCGGGGCTGGATGCCGCCTGTCTGGCGGAGGTTGCCACCATCGACCGCCGGGCCGATGAGCCCGCCATCCACGCGCTCGGCCGTCCCCTGCGAGTGTTCCCGGCCGAGACGCTGCGCAGCGTGAGCGTGCCCACGCCCAGCTCCACGGTGCAGTCCGCGGTCGGCACGCCGAGCGTCGCCGAGGCCGCCGCGCTCCTCGCCGCTGGCCCCGGCGCCGAGCTGGTCGTCACCAAGCGCACGTCCGCCCACGCCGCGCTGGCAGTGGCGCGGAGGCAGCGCCCGCGTGGGTACCTGGCCGTCGTCGGCCTCGGGCCTGGCGACCGTCGGCACCGGACGCCCGCGGCGGAGACCGCCGTCCGCCACTGCGACATCGTGGTCGGCTACGGCCCGTACGTGGACCAGTGCGAGGACCTCATCGGTCCGCACCACGAGATCGTCCGCTCTCCCATCGGCAGCGAGGAGGACCGGGGCCGCCTGGCGGTGGAGGAGGCCAGGGTCGGTCGCCGGGTGGCCCTGGTGTGCTCGGGCGACGCGGGGGTCTACGCCATGGCGTCGGTCGCCCTCGAGCAGGCGGCGGCGAGCGACGGAGCGGCTTGGCCGTTCGACCTCGACATCGTGCCCGGGATCACCGCCGCCACCGCTGCCGCCGCCGCCCTTGGAGCCCCGCTGGGTCACGACCACGCCGCCATCAGCCTCTCCGACCTCCTGACGCCGTGGGCCACGATCGAGTCCCGGCTCGAGGCGGTGGCCGGCGCAGATATGGTCCTCTCGCTGTACAACCCGCGCTCTCGGGGACGCCCCTGGCAGCTCGGCGCGGCGCGCCGGATCCTGCTCGCGTACCGAGCACCCTCCACGCCCGTCGGGGTGGCGACCGATCTCGCTCGCGGTGGCGAGCGCGTCCGCCTCACCACCCTGGCCGAGCTCGACGTCGAGGATGTCGGCATGACGACGTGCCTCATCGTGGGCTCGTCCGCGACCCACGTCGCCAACGGCAGGATGGTCACGCCGCGGGGTTACCGGCGGTGAAGCGCGCCGGCGGCGTCTCCAGATCCACGGTGACGATCGACACCCGCTGCACCGCGTGCGGGGCGTGCATCGTGACCTGCCCCGAGACGGCCTTGCTGGCGGCACCGCGACGCCCGCTCGTGGTGAGCGATCGCTGCACCGGCTGCCTGGCCTGTGTCGAGGTGTGCCCGGCCGGAGCCGTGTCAGAGGGTTGGCACTGATGACTCCTCATCCCATCGAGATCGAGAGCTACCGCCTGCTCGACCAGCGCGTCGACCTGTCGCACCTCGCGCCCCCAGTGCGCGCCGTGGTCGCCCGGGTGATCCACGCCAGCGCCGACACCGAGTACGCCCGCACCATGGTCCTGGACGAACCTGCGGTGCTCGCCGGCGTCGAGGCCGTGCGTGCTGGCGCTCCCGTCGTCACCGACGTCGAGATGGTCCGCCACGGGATCACCGGTGCCGAGGCGGTCTGCTATCTCGACGAGATCGCCGCGACGCCGGCCACCGGAACGACCCGCAGCGCCCGGGCCATGGCGCTGGCCGCTCGCCGCCACCCCACAGGGGCGGTGCTGGCGGTCGGCTGCGCGCCGACAGCCCTCCTCGAGGCGGTGCGGATGGCGACGGAGGAGGAGTTCATGCCAGCGCTCGTCGTCGGCCTGCCGGTCGGCTTCGTGGGGGCCGCCGACGCCAAGGCGGCGGCCAGGGCCAGCGGGCTGCCCACGATCACCAACGTGGGCGAACACGGGGGCTCGGCCGTGGCCGCCGCTGCGGTCAACGCCATCATCCGGCTGGCACGAGCTCCCGGTCTCGGTGAGGACCGTGGCTGAGCCAGAGCCCGCCCTGCTCCTCATCGGGCACGGCAGCCGCTCTACCGCAGGTGTCGACCAGTACTGGATGCTCGCCGATGTGGTTCGACGGTTGCGGCCCCGTCTCACGATGGGGTGCGGCTTCATCGAGCTGGCCCGACCCGACCTCGACGCCGCCGTCGACGACATCGTCGGCCGCGGAGTGACGTCGGTGATCGGCGTGCCGTTGGTGCTGCTCGGCGCCGGACACCTCAAGAGTGACGGCCCCGCCGCTCTCTCCCGGGCCCGGTCCCGCCATCCCGACGTCGACTTCACCTACGCCCGCGACCTCGGCATCCACCCCGCGATCCTCACCGTGGCCGAAGACCGCATCCGAGCGGCCGCGACCGGCTTCCCGGGCGGCGACGAAGCCGCCGGTGATCGAGCCGTCGTGCTGGTGGGCCGGGGGTCGAGCGACCCTGACGCCAACGCCGACCTCTACAAGGTCGGACGCCTGCTCGACGGCTCGGGGGAGCTCGGCCTGCTCGAGCCGGCCTTCGTCTCCCTTGCGCGTCCGTCGGTCACCGACGCCCTCGACCGCTGCCGGCGACTCGGCGCCCGCCGCGTCGCCGTCGTCCCCTATTTCCTCTTCACCGGGCTCCTGGTCGACCGCATCGGGCGACAGGCCCGGGCCTGGGCCGATCGTTATCCCGAAGTCGACGTCGTGATGGGCAGCGAGCTCGGCCCCGACGAGGGCGTGGGCCGACTCGTCCTCGAGCGCTTCGACGAGGCGAGGACCGGCGGCGCGGTCATGAACTGCGACTGCTGCATCTATCGCACGGCGCTGCCGGGCTACGAGCAGCGAGTCAGCGCCCCCGCGGCCGGCGCCGCTCACACCCACTGAGTCGCGCCTGTCCGGGGCTTTTGTCCAGGGACGGGCCATTTGCAGGTCAGCAGGTCGCTCGAGGCGAAGGAGACGCCATGCGCCAGACCCTCAGCAGGCCGCCCTTCCGATCAACGGCCGCCATCGGTGTCGCCGTCCTCGCCAGCGTCCTCACCGTGGCGACGTCGGCCGGGCCCGCCACGGCGGCCACGGGCCTCGAGGGCATCCCCGCCTACTCCCACATCGTCACCATCGTCCTCGAGAACGAGGGCTTCGACTCCACCTATGGTCCGGCGAGCCCCGCCACCTACCTCAAGTCGCTGGTTCCTCAGGGCGTGCTGGCGACGAACTACTACGCCACCGGGCACGTCAGCCTGGACAACTACATCGCCATGACCAGCGGCCAGCCGGACCAACCGCTCACCGGGTCCGACTGCGCCACGGTCAACCTCTACACCTGCGTCCAGGGCCAGCAGGCCATGTCGAACGGCGCCAACGTCGGGGACCAGCTGGAGGCGGCCGGGCTCGGCTGGAAGCAGTACACCGACGGCATCAGCACGAGCTGCCTGCACGCCTCCTACAGTCCCGCGGCTGGTACCGACCCCTACCAGGGAGCGGGGGCGAGTCCATCGCCCGCCGGCCCCAACTACGCCGACCGGCACGTGCCGTTCCTCTACTACAACGACATCGTCGGCAACGACGCCCGCTGCCAGGCCCACGACGTTCCCTACTCCCAGCTGAGCACCGACATCACCAACAACACGGTCCCCGCCTACTCGTTCGTGACGCCCGACACCTGCAACGATGGGCACGACAATCCCTGTGCAGGCACGACAACCGGCGGCTTGGCGGCCGCCGACGCCTGGCTCTCGGCGAACGTCCCGCCCCTTCTCAGCTACCTCCAGGCCCACAATGGTCTGCTGGTCATCACGACCGACGAGTCTTCGACCAGCGACACGACCGGCTGTTGTCACGGTGGTCCAGGGGGCAACCCGGGCGTCGGCGGCCGTGTCGGGTTGTTGGCGCTCGGTCCGGGGGTCAAGGCCGGACAGAGCATCACGACTGCGTATGACCACGCGTCACTGCTGCGCACCCTGGAGGACTCCTTCGGCATCAGCAGCTATCTGAACAACGCCTCGGTCTCCGTCGCCATGCGCGACCTCTTCGGCTGATCCGGCGCCGGCGCCATCAGCGTCGAAACAGTTGTCTTGTTCCACCTTGCGTCGAAAGCTGGCGGGTCGGCCGTAGGCGGGTCGGCCGCTTTCGACCAAAGGTGAAACAGGAGGACTATCGGCGACGTGCCTCTTACAGCTGGAGGGACTTCACCTCCAGGTACTCCTCCAGGCCGAAGTGGCCGAGCTCCCGGCCGTTCCCGGACTGCTTGTAGCCACCGAACGGCGCCAGGGGGTTGAAGCTGCCCCCGTTGACCTCGACCTGACCCGTCCGAAGCCGGCGGGCGACCTCCTTGGCCCGTTCGGCGTCGCCCGCCCAGACACCGCCTGCCAACCCGTAGACGCTGTCGTTGGCGATATTGACGGCCTCCTCCTCGGTGTCGTAGGGGAGGATGGCGAGGACCGGCCCGAAGATCTCCTCCTGGGCGATCGTCATGCCTGGACGCACGTCGGAGAAGACCGTCGGCCGAACGAAGTAGCCGTGCTCCTGGCCCTCGGGGGGCTCGGCGCCGCCGGTGAGGAGTCGGGCCCCCTCGTCGATACCTTTCTGGATGTACCCACGGACTCGCTCCCGCTGCGTACCGGACACGAGCGGCCCGAGGCGCGAACCGTCGGCGAACGGGTCGCCCGGCGTGTAAGTCTCGGCCGCCTGCACCGCCAGCTCCTCCACCTCGCCCAGCCGCGAACGGGGGACGATCATCCGGGTGAGAGCGCTGCAGGTCTGCCCCGAGTTGAGGAAGCAGGCGCCCACGCCGGCGGGGACGGCACGCTGCAGATCGGCGTCGTCGAGGATCACGTTCGGCGACTTCCCGCCCAGCTCGAGCGCGATCCGCTTCACGGTGCCGGAGGCCAGCTCGCTGACCCGCTTGCCCGCCCGGGTCGATCCCGTGAACGAGACCATGTCGACATCAGGATGCGACGCGATCGCCTCGCCGACCACCGGCCCGGCGCCGCTCACGAGATTGAACACGCCGGCGGGGAGACCGACCTCGTCGATGATCTCCGCCAGGATGAAGGCGTTGAGAGGAGCGACCTCGCTGGGCTTGAGGACGATGGTGCACCCGGCCGCCAACGCCGGAGCGACCTTGGCCGCGATCTGGTGAAGCGGATAGTTCCACGGGGTGATGGCCCCCACCACCCCGACGGGCTCACGGACGACGAGCGAGTTGCCGATCTGCTCCTCGAAGGGGAACTCGGTGGCGAGCTGGGCCATCGACCCAAAGCTCATCGTCGGCAAACCGGCCTGGATGATCATCGACAGGTTGATCGGCATGCCGACCTCGCTGGCGATGGTGTTGGCGATATCGGCCATGCGGGCCTGCAGGCCCTCCTGGATCCGCGACAGGTACTTCGAGCGCTCCTCCGCCGAGGTCTGTGACCACGACGGGAACGCGGCCTTCGCCGCCTTGGCGGCGCGGTCCACGTCCTCGGGCGTTCCCTCGGGGACCGTGCCCATGACCTCCTCGGTGGTCGAGTTGGTCACGTCGATCGTTCCCTTGCCGGCAGAGGGCACCCACGCCCCGTCGACATAGATCTTGTCCCGGATCTGCATGGTGCCTCCCTGGGCCCGCGGCCCCTCATCGACCGGCAATCGACTGCCGACCACCTTAGGCCGGCTCCCGGCTCTCCGGCAGCGGGCAAGCCGGGGGCTCAAGCCAGGGCGGCCTGGCCCCGAGAGCTGCACACGACGGTCAGGCACGACTGCCCAGGCTGGGGGCTGGACCCCGGCGGCGGCCGGGAGCCGCCCCCCGACGGCGGCGACGACGGAGCGGAGCTCCCCGAGGTGCTCGAGCTCGCCGCGAAGAACAGGGGGATCAGCTGCTTCAACTGGTCGGGCGATGGTCGCGGAGCGAGCTGGCTGTAGTCGGCGTCGGGGCCCACCTGCCAGAAGGAGAAGGTCTCGGCGTAGTCCCCTGCCGGCGACGAGAAGTCGTCGCAGCCGTCGCAGCCGAACCAGGGGCCGGATGTCGGCGCGCCGCGCAGCTGCAGCCACTGTTGGCGGCGCTCGGGCGTGTTGTAGGCCACGTCGGCGGCGTGGCCGATCTCGTGGGCGATGACGTGGGCGATCATCAGCTTCGACTCCCCATTCCGCAGGTAGACCTCGATGCGGTGCTGGTCGAAGATCGTCTGGCCCATCAGATCCGGACGCGGCCCGAGGAAGACGATCTGGTAGCCGAGCTGCTGCCAGGGGTACGAGATCTGCGACAGCGCGGCAGCGCCGATCGGCGGCGGAGGCGGCGTGGGCGGAGGAGAAGGAACGGGGGCCGCGGCGGGCGATGGAGGCGGTGCGGGCGTCGGCGAGGGGCTGGGGTCCTGCGCCATGACGATCGGGCCGCCGGGATCGACGCTGACCGCCGTCTGACCGAGCGCGTGCCCGGTCCTCGCCGAGGCGGCGTGAGCTGGCGGGTGCCCGATCGACAGCAACGCGCCAGCAGTCCCCCCACCGAGCGCCGCGCTGGCCGCCACCGTGGCGACGAGGACCCGCCGCGTCAGGCGAGGCACGTGCAGCCGAGCCTTGGCCAGGCGCCCTTTCCCCATCGCTTCACCTCCCCAGCTGCCGCCGCCCACCCTGCGTCGGTGGTCTGTGCCTCCTGGGACGGCCGACCCCGACAGGCTAGCCCAACAGGGTCGTCGACAGGCGCCGTCCTCCCTGCTCAGTGGCGCCGCACCGGCGGCCCGCCGTCGCCCCGCCTGTTTATCCGCCGGACGCCCGGAGGGCCCGGCGGTAGAGCCGAGGGGCGAGAACGCGCGCCACCGGCGCCAGCCTGGCCACACGGGTGACGTCGATCTCGAAGCGCGACCCGCCGGCGCCGGCAAGCACGGCGCGGGATACCTGCTCCTCGGTGCGTCGCACGGACCGCGGCGGCATCGGCATGCCCGCGTCCACCGCGGCCTGCCCCATGGCGGTGGGCACCCAACCCGGGTACAGCACGTGGAGGTGGACTCCCCTGGCTTCGGCCTCGTACGACAGGCCTTCGCTGAAGGCGCTGAGCGCCGCCTTGGAGGCGGAGTAGGCGGGCTCGCCAGGTGACGGCGCCCGGGCGGCGTCGGACGAGACGTTGACGATCGACCCGTGCCCGCGCTCCAGCATGCCTGGCAGCACGGCCAGGCTGCCGGCCACGGCGGCGAAGTAGTTGGTCTCCATCAGCCGGCGGTGCCTCTCGAGCGGCTCCCCATCGGTCTCCTGCTCTCCGACCCCGGCGTTGTTCACGAGCAGGTCGATCCGACCGTGGCGCTGCTCCACATCGGCCAGGAGGGCGACGTACCCGGGCGCATCGCTCACGTCGCAGACTCGGAAGGCGGACTCGGGCGAGCTGCGCTGCATCTCGGCCGCCACGGCCCGCAGCGGCTCCTCCCGCCGGGCCACGGCGGTCACGACCGCGCCCGCCGCCGCCAGGTCGAGCGCGATCCTGCGCCCGAGGCCGGCAGAGGCTCCGGTCACCACGGCGATGGACCCAGGGCTGATCGGCATCCCCGTTTCATTGCCGATCGGCGCCCCGCTTGTCAATCCAGCACCCTGGGGCGCCGCACCCCGCCGCCGGCCGTTAGCGTCGGCGGGCATGAAATGGGCGGTCCGGCTGGCCTACCAGCTGATGCGGCTGACGTGGCTCATCCGGCGGCCGGTGACGCTGGGGGTCAAGGCCATGCTGGTGTCTGACGACGACGTCGTCCTCGTCCGGCACACCTACCAGCCAGGGTGGCTCCTGCCCGGCGGCGGCATCCGCAGGGGCGAGACCCCAGAGGAGGCGGTGCGGCGGGAATGCGCGGAAGAGCTCGGTGCCACCATTGGCCCCCTCGAGCTGTTCTGCGTGTGCAGTCGCTTTCGCGACGGCAAGAGCGATCACATCACCGTCTTCGTCTGCCGCTCGTTCACTCTGGGCAAGAAGCGCGACTTGGAGATCGAGGACTGTCAGCGCTTTCCGCTCGCCGCCCTTCCGCCCGACGCGTCGGCGGGCACCCGCCGGCGCGTGCGCGAGCTGATGGACGGGGACGGGTGCGGCGCCCGTATCTGGTAGGCGTCGGTGTCCGGACCGCGCCCGAGCGCCCCTCCCGGCGACAAGCCCGACGATCTCGTCGCCGTCGTGCTGGCTGCCGGCGCCGGCCGTCGCTTGCGGCCGCTGAGCGATGTGCGGCCGAAGGCACTGTGCCCGGTGAACAACGTCGCCCTCGTGGACCTCGCGCTCGCGCCAGCCGAAGCCATCGCCACCGACATCGCGGTCAACGTGCACCACGGCCGCGAGCTGATGGAGCAGCACCTGACCGGGCGGGCCCACCTCTCGGTCGAAGAGCCTGAGGCCCTCGGCACCGCGGGCGCGCTCGGGTTGCTCCGGAGCTGGATCGACGGTCGCCCCGTGCTCGTCCTCAACTCAGACGTCTGGCCGCGCCATGACCTCTCCGAGCTCGTCGAGGGCTGGGACCGGACCCGCACCCGGCTCCTGATGGTGGAGGGCGCCGACGGGCGGGGCTTCGGCCCTCTCACCTACGCCGGCGCTGCCTTGATGCCCTGGTCGGTGGTGGCTGGGCTGGAGCCCAGGCCGTCGGGCCTCTACGAGGTGTCGTGGAGGCCGCTCGCCGCTGGCGGCCAGCTCGATCTGGTCACCACCTCACGCCCCTTCTTCGACTGTGGCACGCCGGGCGAGTACCTGGCCGCCAACCTGGCCGCCTCGGGCGGATCGAGCGTCATCGGGCCCGGCGCGATGGTGGACGGCGAGGTCGTCCGCTCGGTCGTGTGGCCTGGCGGCATCGTGCGCTCGGGTGAACGCCTGATCGACTCGATCAGGGTGGGCGCGGACATGACGGTCACGCCGAACGCGCCCTGAGTTGCCCGTACGCCGTGGGTCGGGGGGGTCGACTCTCCCGGGGGTCCCGCGACCTGGATGCATGCCCAACAGTGCTCAGCCCGGCTACGGTGCGGGCCTTAGGGTATATGGCGAACGTGTTACGACCCTCCGCGATTCCGCGCGCCCCTGCTGAGCGCCGCCTGTGGGCTCCTTCGGCGCGCTCGCGCTCGCGTTCGGCGTTCCGGGCGCTGCCGGCCTCGGCACGGCGCCTGTCGCGGCATCAACTGGCGGCGCCGGCGACGGTGGGCTTCCTCGGCAGTTTCCTGGCGTCGATCGCGGCCACCCACCCCGGAGGGGTGTTCCTGGCCCGGTCGGACCCCTGGTTCTTCCGGATCCCGCCGTTCTCAGGCGCCTCACAGAATCCCTCGTTGGTCGCCTTCTACGTCGGTGTCGTCCTCCTCGTGGGGGCGTGGCTCGCCGTGGTCCGCGCCACCCGATCGCCGGACGGGCCGACCACCGGCCCCGTTGTCTTGGTGATGGCGATCTGGGCCCTCCCGCTGCTCGTCGGGCCGCCCCTGTTCAGCGGCGACGTGTTCGTCTACGCCGCCGACGGCCAGCTCGTGAACCATGGCCTGAACCCGTACGCCACTACGGCGTACGCCTTGGGGCCGAGCCCATTCCGGAGCGCCGCCCACGGCGTGTGGCTGCACACCGTGTCGCCCTACGGCCCACTTTTCCTCCGCCTGGCCGGCGTGGCTGCCACGATCGGCGGACACACGGTCGTTGGCACCGTGATCGTCTTCCGGCTCCTCGCGTGCGCCGGCCTGGGCCTGGCTGGGGTCTCCCTCACCGCCATCGCCCGCCGCCACGGCCAGCGGCCAGCGCACGTGCTGGCGCTGGCCCTGCTGAGCCCGCTCACCCTCCTGCATCTGATCAGCGCCGGCCACAACGACGCCATCATGCTGGGCCTCTTGGCCGCGGGTGTCGCCCTCGCCAGCTCCGGACGGCCCGTGGCCGGCATCGTGCTGTGCAGCCTGGCCGCCGCCGTCAAGCTGCCGGCGGCCGTTGCCATCCTCTTCATCGTGTGGGGGATGGTCCGGGACAGTCCGTCGCTGCGGGCCCAGGCGCGCGCCGTCGCCCGGGGCGGCGTCGCAGCCCTGGGCACCACTGCCGTGGTGACCGCCGCTTCCGGCCTGAGCTGGGGATGGCTGGGTGCGCTTGGTGTACCGGGGACGGCCATACCGCGTCTGGCAGTGGTGAACGACATGGCGTTCGGCTTCGATCACTACCTCGGTCTCTCGTTCACGACCGCACTGCACATCTGGCGAGACATCGGCATGGTGGTCGCCCTCGCCGCCGTCATCTACCTCCTGTTCCGGAGTCCACGGGCCCGATGGATCCCCGCGCTCGGCGGCGCCTTGATCGTGGTCGCCGTCCTCGGACCGACCTTCTATCCCTGGTACCTCACCTGGGGGCTCATGCTCATCGCCGCAACCGCCGCCGACCGATGGGAGCGGGCGATCGTCTGGGCGAGCGTCGTGCCAACGTTCGCCGTGGCTCCCGGCGGTGAGGGCTGGTTGGACCAGCTGTCCAAGATCGCCCGCACCTGGGTGGCCCGGTCCGTCGTCGGTGCGGTCGTCGCTGTCGCCGCCCTGACGGCCTACCGGCCCGCGTGGATCCCCACCTTCTTCCGAACAGATCGGCACGACCCGCGTGAGGAAGAGGCCCTCGGCGAGGACGCAGCCCGCCGCCTCGGCTCCGCGCCGCTGTCGGCGGCCTCGGACGGCGCCACTGGCAACGGGCTCCCGGCCCCAGCCCCACCGGCCACCGCCGACGCGACCGGAGCCTCCAACGGACCCAGCAGGCGCGACGCGAGCGAAGAGGTCGTGTCCTAGCGGCTTGCGGGCAGGATCAGGTGGAGGTCGCCGAGCTCGTGCCACAGATACCCGCTGTCGAGCGCGGTCTGGTAAGCGGATTCCAAGGCGAAGGGCTCGGCGATGGCCTGCAGGATGAGCAAATGGCTGGCGCGTGGCTCGTGCCAGCCCGTGAGCAGGCCGTCGACAGCGCGTACCGGCCTGTCCGGCGTCACGACCGTCTCCGTCCACCCGACGCCCTCGCGCACGAGGCCTTCGTCGTCGACGACCGTCTCGAGGGCACGCACGACGGTCGTGCCCACGGCCACCACCCGGCCACCGGCGGCGCGGGTGTCGTTCACGCGACGGGCGGTAGCTACCGGGACCTGGTACCACTCGGGCGGAGGTGGCTCGCCGACCTCGAGTGATGACACCCCGGCGTGGAGCACGAGGGGGCTCACCGAGATGCCCCTGGCCACGAGCCCGGTGATGATGTCGGACGTGAAGGCTCGCCCGGCGCTCGGCATCTCGGCGCTACCTGGCTCAATGGCATACACGGTCTGGTAGGTCGCGAGCGGCCAGTCGTTGGGCACGTGACCGTACCGGATTGGGCGGCCGTGGGCCTGCAAGAACGCCAGCTCGCTCACGGGCAGATCCATGGCGACGACCCATAGACGGGCAGAGCCACGCCAGCGGGTCACGAGCCGTGCCAATCCCCCGCCAGGCAGCGACACGACGTCGCCCTTCTGGCCCCCGGGCTCGGGAAGGCTCGCCGGCCGAGCCGGTCGACGCAGCTCGGCGAGCCAATCACCGCCCTGCAGCCGCCCGGAGAGGTGCAGCTCGACGTCGCTGCCGTCGAGTCGTCCGGCCAGCGCCGCCGGCAGCGTGGCCGAGGTGTTGATCACCAGGAGGTCGCCGGCCTCGAGCAGCGTGGGCAGGTCCCTGAAGCAGGCGTGCGCCGGCTCGGCCGCGCCCCTCGATACGAGCAGCCGCACGTCGTCCCGCCCCCGCCCCCGGCTCTCTGGCGGCACGCGGGCCTCGAGCTCCTGGGGAAGCTCGAAGTCCAACGGCGCCGTCGCCGTCGTCATGTGACCACCAACTCGCTCGGTGCCACCGCCTCCTCGCTGACATCCTCGACGCGGTAACGGCCGCTGGGCGTCTCCCGGCCCAACAGGGCGAGGAGACCCGGAACGCTCGCTTCCGGGGGCGGGCGGTCGGAGATGTCCTCACCTGGAAACGCCGCTTGATGAAGGTCTGTCCGCATGTCTCCCGGGTCGACCCACAGGACCTGCAGCGTGGGATGCTCGGCCGCGAGCACGTTGCTGAGCTGCTCGAGGGCGGCCTTCGACGATCCGTAGCCTCCCCATCCGGCGTAGGGCTCCCGGGCGGCATCGGAGGTCACGTTGACGACGCGACCGCCCGCCGCTTCGAGCAGTGGCAGGGCCAGCTGCACCAGTCGGAGAGGGGCGACGACGTTGACCTCGTAGACGTGCCTGAGCTCAGCCAACGGGTAGTCGGCCAGCGCCGGCTGCGGGGTCGGTCCGAGCACGCTGGCGTTGTTCACCAGCAGGTCCACCCGGCCGAGTCGAGCAGCCTCGGCCACCAGGCGGACCCGGTGATCCTCGTCGGCCACGTCGCCGGTGACGGTAGCCACCGTCGTGCGCCGTCTCAGCTCGGCACCGGCCCGAGCCAGCGACTCCTCGCCCCTGGCGTCGAGCGCGAGGCGCCAGCCCTGGGCGGCCAGCTCGCGCGCGAGCGCCAGGCCCAGCCCTCTCGAGGAACCAGTGATGATGGCGACCCGTTCGCCCTGAGATGTCGTCGTGTTGGTCATGACGCCGAACCTACGGATAGGAAGGCTCCGCGTCATCGGCCGCCAGTCGTAGCCGCGACTGGCAATTGGTCCTAGGACCATGGGCTGAGCACCGGCTTGGCGCCCGCCCTCCTACGATCGAGATCCCCCGGACGACCCACCGCCGGGATCGACCAGGCCGACCCGGACCGCGTACAGCGCCGCCTGCGTCCGATCGGCCACCCCGAGTTTGCTCAGGACGTGGCTGACATGCGTCTTCACCGTCTTCTCGGCGATCGACAGCTCCCGGGCGATCTGCTTGTTGGCCATCCCCCGACCGACGAGGATCAGGACTTCGCGCTCGCGCCCGGTGAGGGCCACAGGGTTGGCACCCGATCCTCCGTGGGCGTAGTCGCGTAGCAAGCGAGCCGCCGGCCGCGAGCTCAAGGCGGCTTCACCCCGCGCCACGGCGCGAACGGCCTCGGCGAGCTCGGCCGGCGCCACGTCCTTCAGGAGATAGCCCGCGGCGCCCGCCTGGACCGCCGCCAGCAGCTTGTCGTCGTCGGGGAAGCTGGTAAGCACGAGGACCTTGGTGTCCGGGCTCTCCTCGATCAGGCGGGCAATGGCAGCGACGCCGTCGATGCCGGGCATGACCAGGTCGAGCAGGACCACGTCGGGCGCCACCGACCGAACCGTCGCCAGCGCCTCGCCCCCGTCGCCAGCCTCCCCGACCACGGTGATCCCTTCCTGCACCGCCAGGAAGGTGCGAAGGCCCTGCCGGACCACCGGGTGGTCGTCGACGATCACCACCCGGACCTCAGGCGTCAATCGGCACCTCGACCCGAATGGTCGACCCCTCCCCGGGGGCAGACTCCACCACCAGGGTCCCGCCCAACGCCCTGGCCCGCTCCTCCATCGAGGTGAGCCCGAGGTGGCGGGCCCGGAGACCGGATGAGGACGGCTCGAAGCCCACGCCGTCATCGCTCACGACGACCACCAGCCGCCTGGCGGTCATCTCGACGCTGACATCCACGGCGGTCGGATGGGCGTGGCGCACGGCGTTGCCGAGGGCTTCCTGCGCGATCCGGAACACCTCCCGCTCCGTGCGGGGTCGTATCCGACGCTCGCCGGTCGCCGCGACCCGAATGGGGACCTGGTGCACGCGCCGCAGGATCTCGACGTGCGTGTTGAGAGCCGGCACGAGCCCGTCGCTGGCGAGCTCGGGGGGACGCAGCTCGAAGATCATCGACCGCATCTCCTCGAGCGCCTGGCGGGCCAGCTCCTGGGAACGACGCAGCTGCGCCGCGGCCTCGGCGTGCTCGCCGCCCAGCAGGGTGAGCCCCGTCTCGGACAACAGAACGGATGTGAACAGCGTCTGGGTCACGGAGTCGTGCAGCTCCCGGGCCAGGCGGTTGCGCTCCTCGACCACACCGAGCTCCAGCCGCTCCTCGTGGAGGCGGACGTTCTCCAGTGCCAGCGCGACGCGCGCCCCGAACGCCTCGATCAGCTCCTGGTCGACGTCGTCGAAACACCCACCGTCGATCTTGTCGGCCAGATAGAAAGCCCCGATGACCCGTCCCTCGACCTCAACGGGGACGCCGAGGAACGTGCCCATGCGGGGATGGGCGGCTGGCCACCACACGAAGCGCGGGTCGGACTGGATCTCGTCGCTGCGATAGGCCTTGCCGTCCTGCAGGATGGCGCCCAGCAGCCCGTGGGTTCTCGGGAGCGGCCCGATGGCGGCCACCGCCTCGTCGCTCAGGCCCGAGGTCACGAACTGGGCGAACTCCCCTTCGTCGTCGGGGATGCCGACTGCGGCGTACCGCGCACCGACGAGTCCTCGCGCTGCCGTCGCCAACCGCTCCAACCGACCCTCGGCGCCGAGGTCGACTCCGAGCGAGAGCACGGCCTCGTCGACGGACCGCGATTGGGAGTCCCCCCGCACGCGTCGCTACCCGGTCATCCGAGCCGGTAGAGCTCGGCCACGTTGTCGTGCAGGATGCGGCTCCTGTCCCGATCAGGCAACCCCTCAGTGTGCTCGGCCAGCATCTCCTGCGACCAGGGCCACGTCGAATCGCTGTGCGGGAAGTCGTTCGCCCACATCAGCCGCTCGACGTTGACCATCTCTGTCATCCGGAACGCCACCCAGTCATCCTGGAAGGTCGTGTAGACGTTGTCCCGAAAGTACTCGCTCGGCAGCCGCGACAACGCCCCCGCCGGCAGCCAGTGACGGTGGCGCTTGAAGGCGTGGTCCGCCCGGTACATCCAGTGCGGCACCCATCCGGCATCGGCCTCCACGCAGACCACGCGCAGCTCGGGATGTCGCTCGAACACCCCGGAGAAGATGAGCGTGCCGATGACGTCCTGGTTGGCGCGGATGATGCTCATGAACCCGTTGAGCCTGGGCCCGCGCACTGGCGAGGTCTCACGGGTGGTGAGGACGTGGAAGGACAGCGGCAGGCCCGTCTCCACCGCGACCTCCCAGAACGGGTCGTAGATCTCGCTGTCGTAGTCGGCCTCGCCCGGCTGCCCCGGCATCATCACGCCACGCAACCCGAGCGCGGC
>DATBBR010000095.1 GCA_036270875.1 Acidimicrobiales bacterium | reverse complement strand
TCGGTCGTGCTTGCTTGACGAGCATCGCCGTCGCTCCCGACCACGTGCACGGCGACCAGCGGCGCCTTCACCCGGGCGGCAATCCGCGCCGCCCGTCTGATGACGGACGCGTTCCCCGGTGCGCCGGTGACGGCGACCATGATGCGTTCCGTCGTCTCCCAAAGCTCCCCCGCCGCGCCGCGTGAGCGAAGGTATTCGAGCAGTTCCTCCTCCGTCTCGTCCGCCACGAACCGCAGTGACAACTCCCGCAACGCAACGAGGTTTTCCGCTCGGAAGAACCCGTTGAGCGCCGAGGGCACCTTGTCGGACGGATAGATGTTGCCGTGGAGCATGCTCCGGCGGAGTTGATCGGCCGAGGAGTCGATGAGCTCTATCTGGTCCGCCTTGCGCACCACCCAGTCCGGCACTCGCTCGCGGACGCTGACGCCTGTGATCCGCTCGACAGGGTCGGCGATCGACTCCAGGTGCTGGATGTTCACCGTAGTGATGACTGCGATCCCGGCATCGAGGATTTCGAGCACGTCCTCCCATCGCTTCTCGTGGCGCCCCGCGCCAGGCACATTGGTATGCGCAAGTTCGTCGATGAGGGTGACCTCGGGCCGACGAGCGAGAACCGCGTCCAGATCCATCTCCTCCCAGACAGAGCCGCGGTATTCGACTGTTTTGCGAGCAACAACCGGCAAGTCACGCAACTGTTGGATCGTGTAGAGACGCTTGTGAGTCTCCACGAAACCCACGACGACGTCGGCGCCACGCTGGAACCTGCGCCATCCCTCGTCGAGCATGGCGCAGGTCTTGCCGACGCCGGCCGCCGCTCCGAGGTACACGCGGAAACGCCCGGTCGGCTTTACCCCTTCGTCTTCAGCGTTTGCGCTCATCGCACCTCGCAGGGGCCGGCCGCGCCGGCTCGTCGGTACACTTCGATTTGCGGCGAGATGCCGACAAAAGGGAAGCAGTGACACACGTGAGGCACGGCAGACCGGCTACCAGGGGAACGTACCAGCGCATCCTGGTCGGCACCGTCGCCACCCTTGCCTCGCTCGGTGTGCTGCTCGCCATCCTCGTGCCGTTCCGGTCGCATCTGAGCACGGCCATTCCGGCGCTGATCTTCGTCCTCCCGGCGGTCGTCGGCGTCGTCATCGGCGGCTTCTGGGTCGGCGTCGTCGGGGCCGGAGCCGGATTCTTGGCCTACGACTTCTTCTTCCTTCCGCCTTTCGACACGCTGACCGTCCGTTCGGACCAGAACTGGATCGCGCTCGTCGTGTATCTCGCCGTCGTGCTGATCGTGGGCCAGGTTGTCGCCCAGCTGCGCGCCGCCCGCGAGGTGGCGCTGCGGCGGACCGAGGAATCCGAACGCCTGTACGAGTTGTCCCAGGCGCTGATCGGTGACCTGGCGCTGCCGCAGCTGCTCACGCACATCGCGGACACGGTGCAAGGGGTCTTCGAGCCACGATGGACGGCGCTGGTGTTGCCGGCCGGGGACCACGACGACCCGGTTCCGGGCGAACGACTCGAGGTGGCGGCAACGGCGGGGCAGCCGCTGTCCGATGCCGACATCGTGTCCGTGACGTCGGCCCAGGGCGGGACGCGCTCGATCGGGCTCGTCGGCGACACTGGCCCTCGCAAGGTCTCGGTCGCCTTGGCCGTCAACGAGCGACCGGTCGGCATGCTCGTGTTGCAAGACGTCGCGCTGGAAGACATCGAGCGGAACCTGCTCGGGACGTTCGTCAACCAGGCGGCCCTGGCGGTGGACCGGGCGCGCCTGCGTGAGCAGGTCCTGCGGACGCGCCTGCTCGAGGAGATCGACCGGTGGCGGAGTGCGCTGTTGGGAGCGGCCTCGCACGACCTGCGCACGCCGCTGGCCGCGGTGAAGACGGCCGTCTCCAGCCTTCGCCAGGCGGACGCCCGGCTGAGCTCGCAGGACCGGGCCGAATTGCTCGAGCTGATCGAGCAGCAGTCGGACCGGCTGGCGCGCCTCGTAACCAACCTGTTGGACATGACGCGGATCGAGGCTGGCGCCCTCGAGATCAGACCGACCGTGATGCCGCTCGACGAACTGGTCGACGAGGCCCTCGGCAACCTCGGCGGCCTCGTCGCACGCGAACGGGTGCGGGTGAAGGCGCCACCGGACCTCCCGATGTTGCGCATCGACCACGTGCTGATCAGCCAGGTCCTGGCCAACCTGCTCGACAACGCCGAGCGCGTGGCGCCGAGCGGAAGCGTCATCGAGATTGCGGCAAGGGTGGCGCCCGGCACTCGCGACCACGTCGAGATCGCGGTGACCGACGAGGGACCGGGTATCGCACCTGGCGAGCGCGAACGCGTCTTCGAGATGTTCAGCCAGGACGGCCGCGGCGGGCGCGCCGGCCTGGGACTCGCCATCGCGAAGGCGTTCGTCGAGGCGCACGGCGGTCTCATCTGGATCGATCCCGACGTGGGCAGGGGGGCGCGTATCGTCTTCACCGCTCCCGGCAACGCGCTCGTCGCGGCGTCGGCCTGAGGCCACACCATGTCCAAGTTCCTCCTCGTCGACGACGACCCCTCGCTGCTCAAGGCACTGCGCATCGGGCTGACGGCCCGTGGTGACGAGGTCCTGACCGCGCACACCGGCACGGAGGCGCTGCACCAGGTCGCCCTGGCCACGCCCGACCTGGTGATCCTGGACCTCGGGCTGCCCGACTTGGACGGGATCGAGGTGTGCCGTCGGATCCGCACCTTCTCGGGCGTCCCGATCGTCGTGCTCTCCGCCTACGGCGACGAGCGGCGCAAGGTCGAGGCTCTCGACAGTGGCGCCGACGACTTCGTCACCAAGCCCTTCGGCATGGCCGAGCTCGAGGCTCGCCTCCGCGTCGCCCTGCGCCACGGCGCGCGCCACGCGGACGGCGCCGAGGCGTCGCCGGAACTCGACGTCGGTGGTCTGCACATCGACCTGGTCCACCACATGGCGACGCTCGACGGCAACGCGCTGCAGCTGACGGCCAAGGAGTTCGAGCTGCTCGCCTATCTGGCCCGGCACGCCGGCAAGGTGTGCACCCACCACATGATCCTCAAGGACGTGTGGGGGCCCGGCTACGGCGTCGAGTCGAACTACGTGCGCGTCTACACGCACCGGCTGCGCAAGAAGCTCGGCGACGAAACCGGCACCATGCTCAAGACGATCCCCGGCATCGGCTACCAGCTGATCGGCGAAGGAGCCCCGACGACGTCTCATTCGGCCGGCGCCAAGCAGTAGAGCGGGTTCAACATCACGAGCGCCCCGCGTTCGGACCCCGGGGTGCCATAGGCGACCATGTGCAGGCCGGGGACAAGCCCGGGCACGTGGCTCCGGCCCAGGAAGCGCAACACGATGACGCCCGTGCGGTCGTCGAGCTCGGCCTCGGTGCGGACGTAGGGCCGCCCATAGGAGGTCGCGGAGCGGACCTCGCCCATCACGGTCGCGCGTCGGCGTGGCACCAGCGACCCGATGGCGGTCACGCTCACGGGTGCTCGAGCTTGGCCAGCCCCTCGTTGAGCTGCAGGACGTTGACGAAGGGCGAGCCGAGGAAGCCGAGCTGCCTGCCCTGGGCCTCCCGCGTGATCAGGCTCTGCAGCTGCGCCGAGGACACGCCGGTGGCGCGCGCCACCATCGGGATCTCGGCGGTGGCGTCCTGCGGCGTGATGTCGGGGTCGATGCCGCTGCCCGAGGTGGTCACCAAGTCAGACGTCGGGTTGACACCGCGGGCGTGCCAGTACTCATTCAGGTGCTTCGTGTAGGTGACCAGCTCCTGCGAACGCGGGCCGAGGTTGGTCGCGCCCGATTCGCCGGCCGCACCGTTGGCGACCAGCGGGTCGTCGCCCGGGTGGCCGGCCGGGTTGTCCCCCTTGTATTTGCCGGTGTCGCTATAGGGTCCGAGGTTGTCGGGCCGGCCTTGGAACACACAGCTGCCCGGCAGGTGCCCGGGACATTTGGTCTGGGACCAGTCCTGGCCGATCAGGTTGGAGCCGTTGGCCGTGATGGAACCATTGGCCTGGCCCTTGAAGAAGGCCTGGGAGAGGCCGACGCCCAGCAGCGGGTAGGCGAGGCCGAACAGCACCAGGCAGATGATCACCATGACGGCGGAGCGGCGGAGTTGGGTGAGCACGATCAGACCTCCTCAGTACCAGTGCACCGCGGTGAGGAACAGGTCGATCAACTTGATGACGATGAACGGCGTGATGATGCCGCCGACGCCGTAGATCCACACGTTGCGCCGCAAGATCGCGGCCGCGCCCGATGGCCGCCACTTGACGCCGCGCAGGGCGAGAGGGATCAACGCCACGATGACGAGCGCGTTGAAGATGACGGCGGACAGGACGGCCGAATCCGCGTTGTGCAGGTGCAAGATGTTGAGCGCGTTCAGCTGCGGGTAGGTGACGACGAAGAGGGCCGGGATGATGGCGAAGTACTTCGCCACGTCGTTCGCGATGGAGAACGTGGTGAGCGAGCCCCGGGTGATGAGCAGCTGCTTGCCGATCTCGACGACGTCGATCAGCTTCGTCGGGTTCGAGTCGAGGTCGACCATGTTGCCGGCCTCCTTGGCCGCGGTCGTCCCCGTGTTCATGGCCACACCGACGTCGGCCTGGGCCAGGGCGGGCGCATCGTTGGTCCCGTCCCCCGTCATGGCCACGAGCTTGCCCCCCTCCTGTTCGGCCCTGATCAGCTCCATCTTGTTCTCGGGCGTGGCCTCGGCCAGGAAGTCGTCGACGCCGGCCTCCTGCGCGATGGCCGCCGCGGTGAGCGGGTTGTCACCGGTGATCATGACGGTGCGGATGCCGGCGGCGCGCAGTTCGGCGAAGCGCTCCTTGATGCCGGTCTTGACCACGTCCTTGAGCTCGATGACCCCGAGGACGTTCGGGCCGTCGGCCACCACGAGCGGGGTCGAGCCGGCCCGGGCGATGCGGTCGACGATCTCGCCGAGGCCCTCTGGCGGCGTGCCGCGCTGCTCGACCACCCAATTGCGCACCGCCTCGGCCGCACCCTTGCGGATCTGGCGGCCGTCGACGTTGAGGCCCGACATCCGGGTCGTGGCCGAGAACGGCACGAACTCGTGCGGGCCGGCCAGGTCGCGCTCGCGGATGTTGAAGCGCTCCTTGGCCAGCACGACGATGGAGCGCCCCTCGGGTGTCTCGTCAGCGAGCGAGGCCAGCTGGGCGGCGTCGGCCACTTCCTCCTCGCTGTGGCCACCGACGGGGAAGAAGCCCGACGCCATGCGGTTGCCGAGCGTGATGGTGCCGGTCTTGTCGAGCAACAGGGTCTGCACGTCGCCGGCCGCCTCGACCGCCCGGCCGCTCATGGCGAGCACGTTGCGCTGGACGAGGCGGTCCATCCCGGCGATGCCGATGGCCGAGAGCAGCGCCCCGATCGTCGTCGGGATGAGGCAGACGAGGAGCGAGACCAAGACGACGACCGAGACCGTCGCGCCGGCGTAATGGCCGAACGGCTGGAGCACGACGACAACCGGGAGGAAGATGATCGTCAGCACGGCGAGCAGGATGGTCAGGGCGATCTCGTTGGGCGTCTTCTGGCGGTTGGCCCCCTCGACGAGGGAGATCATGCGGTCGAGGAAGGTGTGACCCGGCTCGGCCGTGATCGCAACGACGATGCGGTCGGACAATACGGTCGTGCCGCCCGTGACGGCGGAGCGGTCACCGCCGGACTCGCGGATGACCGGGGCCGATTCACCGGTGATGGCCGACTCGTCGACGGAGGCGACTCCCTCGATGATCTCGCCGTCGGAGGGGATGACGTCGCCCGCCTCGCACACGACGCGGTCGCCCAGGCGCAGCGACGCGGCGGGGACGACCTCCTCGGTCCCGTCCGCATTGAGGCGCCGCGCCACGGTTTCCGAGCGCATGCGGCGCAAGGCCACGGCCTGAGCCTTGCCCCGGCCCTCCGCCATCGCCTCGGCGAAGTTCGCGAACAGCACGGTCAGGAACAGCCAGGCGGTGATCGACCAGTTGAAGAGGTCGGAGTGCGACACCGACTCGATGAACGTGATCACCGAGCCGATGAGCACGACGAACATGACGGGGTTCCTGACCTGTACCCGCGGGTCGAGCTTGGTGAAGGAGCCTACGACCGACTCGCGCAGGATCTCGCGGTCGAACAGGCCGCGTGTCTCGGCCACGCCGTGGGGTGCCGGCGATTGCTGTGGCGTCGGGGCGGCAGTTGCGGTGAGGGTCATCAGAAGAACTTTCCGTGACTGAGCTGTTCGACGACGGGGCCGAGAGAGACGGCAGGGAAGAACGTGAGGCCGCCGACGATGATGATCACGCCGATCAGCAACCCGACGAACATGGGGTTGTCGGTCCGGAAGGTGCCGGCGCCCGCGGCCACCACGTTCTTGGCTGCCAACACCCCACCGAGGGCGATGGCCGGGATCAGGATGCCGAAGCGCCCTATGAGCATGTCGATGCCGCCGATGACGTTGTAGAAGGTCGTGTTGCCGGTGAGGCCACCGAAGGCCGACCCGTTGTTGTTGCCCTGCGAGGTGAGGGCGTAGAGGATCTCGGAGAAGCCGTGGGGACCCGAATTGAGCGGGCCGGCCCGGCCGGCATGGAGGGACACCGCGATGCCGGTGAGGATCAGCACGGTCATCGGCATGATCAGGGTCCCGAGACCGGCGAGTTTGACTTCGGTGGCCTGGATCTTCTTGCCCAGGTACTCCGGTGTCCGCCCCACCATCAGCCCGCCGATGAAGACGGCCAAGATGGCGTAGATGAGGATGGTGTAAAGGCCACTGCCGACGCCGCCGGGGGTGACCTCGCCGATCATCATGCCGGTGAGCAGCGCCCCCCCGCCGACCGGGCTGAACGAGTCGTAGGCGGAGTTGGCCGAACCGGTCGACGTCTGGGTCGAGGCGATCCCGAACAGCGCCGAGGAGGGCACGCCGAAGCGCACCTCCTTGCCCACGGTGTTGCCCGTCGGTTGATGCAAGAGCCCGGCCTGCTGCACCGCCGGGTTCGGTTGGTGCTCGGCCACCGTGGCGATGGCGGTCCAGGCGCCGAACAGGATGACCATCGCGGTGAGGATGGCGACACCTTGGCGGATCGAACCGACCATTTTGCCGAAGACGTAGGTCAGGCAGACCGGGATGAGCAACAGGAGGTAGATGCTGAGCCAGTTGGTCAGCGGCGTCGGGTTCTCGAAGGGATGCGCCGAGTTGGCGTTGAAGAAGCCGCCGCCGTTGGTGCCGAGCTGTTTGATGACCTCCATGAACCCGGTGGGACCCAGGGCAATGGTCTGGGAGACGCCGTTGAGGGCATTGTGGATGTGCACCGGGCCCGACAGGGTCTGCACGGCGCCCTGGCCGACGAAGATGATGCCGGCGACGACGGCGATCGGCAGCAGCACGTAGAGCAGCGCGCGGGTGATGTCCACCCAGAAGTTGCCGACAGTGGGCGAACTCTTCTTGGTGAAGCCCCGGATGATGACCAGGGCGGCGCCGATGCCCACGGCGGGTGTCACGAACTGCTGCACCGTGAGCGCGCACATCTGCGACAGGTACGACAGTGTCTCCTCGCCGCCGTAGTTCTGCCAGTTGGTGTTGGTGACGAACGAAGAGGCGGTGTTCCACGACAGGCCCGGTCCGACGGCGCCGAAGTGCTGGGGGTTGAGCGGGAGCGACCCCTGCAGGCGGAGGATGGCGTAGGTGAGGGCGAAGGAGAGGCCCGAGAAGATGACGACGGACCCCGCGTAGCGCTTCCAGGACTGCTCGCGGTCCGGACTCGTGCCGAGGAGCCGGTAGATCGGCCGCTCGATGAAGGACAGGAACCTGATCCGGCCCTCGAAGACGCCGACCATGTAGCCGCCGAGGAAGCGCCACGACAGTCCCAGCGCCACGACCAGCGTCAGGATCGTCCAGAAGTAACCCATTCAGCTCAGAACCATTCGGGCTTGAACATGGCGACGCCCAGGTAGATGAACACCAGGATCGACACCCCGAGCAGGAGGCCCTGGACCGCGGTCACACCCGCTCCAAACACCAGATGTAGGCGAGGAACACCGCGACGAAGGCGATGAAGCTCACGATTGCCAGGAAGTCGGCCATGACGCCACTGTCGTGGCAAGGATGTGAACCCGATGTCAACGCGACGAGGACGTCCCTTAACAAATCGTCAACGGCCGCCCCGCTGCCTAAGGTGAGGCCGTCGGCTGATCGAAAGTGGGGTGGACGATGACGCTGGACCTGGAGGGATGCCGCACGCTGGTGACGGGTGGCTCGTCCGGCATCGGGGCC
The DNA here is from genome assembly GCA_036270875.1 of Acidimicrobiales bacterium. Taxonomy (NCBI): domain Bacteria; kingdom Bacillati; phylum Actinomycetota; class Acidimicrobiia; order Acidimicrobiales; species Acidimicrobiales bacterium. The sequence continues at coordinate 290 of DATBBR010000095.1, read as the reverse complement.
GGCCTGGCCGAGGCGCTGGCCGAGCGGGGCGCGGTGGTGGGCATCTGCGCCCGCCGCGCCGACCGCCTGTCCGAAGTGGTGGGCCGCTGCATGAAGCACTCACCCGACAGCCGGATGTGGGTCGTCAACCTGGCCGACATCAACGCGGTCGACCAGCTGGCCATCGACGTGGTGGACGCCTTCGGCGGCGTCGACCTCCTCATCAACAACGCGGGCATCCCGAAGCGCCGGCACGTGACGGCGCTCGACATCGACACGATCACGGCCGTGATGCACGTCAATTACCTCTC
>DATBBR010000094.1 GCA_036270875.1 Acidimicrobiales bacterium | reverse complement strand
ACTCCTTCGCGGGGTCGAGGCTCCCGCCCTTCGCCGCCGTGCCCACCTCGATCGCATGGACGAGCAGGCGCTGCGAGGTGAAGAAGAGCGCGTTGGGGGGCCAACACGTGTCGAGCACCATCGTGTTGTTGGTCGTGTTCGCGACGCTCGACCCCGCGGTGACGACCTGCTGGTCGGTCACCTGGTACCTCCAGGTGTTGCACGCGGTCGAATAGGTGATCACGTCCCCGGGCTTCAACGCGTTGAGGTGCACGAAGTAGCTCACGTCATGGGCGAGGAAGACCGAGCTGCCGGCCAGTCCGGGCCAGACCGACGCCGGGGCGTGCCCGACGGCGACGTTGAGTTCCTGGTCCTCGGTGCCCTCCTCCACCGGCGCCTGCAGGTGGATGGCAGGGATCGACAGGATGCCGCCGAGCTGTCCCTGCTTGACGTCCGAGACGGTGCAGGCCGCGCCGTGGCTCTGGTTTCTGACCTTCTCCGCGTTCGCCTTCTGGCTGGCGAGGAGGACGTTGCCGGCGTGGTCCTGGTGCAGCTGGTGGGAGAGCGCGTAGGTCGCGCCGAAGATCGCGGTGAACAGCAGCATGACGCCGAGGAGGGTGACCCCAATGCGCCGGAGGTCCTTGGACGACGTCATCGGCGCGGCGCTCGTGTTGTGTCCGGCTGCCTCTGCCCGGAACGGGAATCCGCCTTCCCGTTCCGAGCAGCTCGCAGCACCGGTTCCCGCTGCATCTGCTTCTCCCTCCAGACCCTCCGAGAGATCTGTTCTGTTGTCTCCGCTGCTTCCTGCCGTCGGCCGGGTGTGCGGATCACCCCGGCCACTTGGTCGTGCCGCCTAGTGCTGCGTGGCGGTGGTTGTTCCCAAAGGCTGCCGCCGGGCCGGCCCCCGAGACCGGAGGGGGAACGGAGGAGGTCCCGAGAGCCGGGCCCGGTGGCGGTCCGTCGCTCGGCCCGAGGGGACGAGCCGGTCGGGGCGCCTCATTGGCTGCCCCTGCGACGGGTGAGGGGGTTGATCGAACGTGCGACCGTCAGGATGCGGCGGCGGCCGATGAGCAGCGCGCCCGCCAGGCCCATCCCCGCCAGGAGGATGATCGGCAGGCTGCCCGACCAGAACTCGCCGGTGTGCACGGTGGTGACGTTGGGCACCACCGCCGGGGCGGTGGCCGGCGCCGCCGCCGGCGCGGCCGGCGTGACGGCGGCCGCGGTGGTCGCGGTGGCGGTGGTGGCGTTGCCCGAGACGCTCACGTCACCGACGTTGACGCCGATGCCGCCCATGAGCCCGGTCAGGAGGCCGACGTTCAGCACGCCGACGTTGGCGCTGGCCTTGGGGCCGGGGCTGGACGTCTCGCAGTTCAGCAGGTTGCCCGGCGTCTGGTAGTTGACCAGCTGGCCGATCAGCGAGGAGAGCGCGGCCGTCAGCTGGTCGAGGGTCGAGCTCAGCTGGCCGAGGAGTTGGTTCAGCGTCGAGGTGAGCGCCCCGAGGTTGAGGAACTGCTCCGCGCCGGCGCCGACCGAGTACGACAGGACGCCTGCGTTGCAGCTCGGCGTGACCACGCCGGTGCTGCGGTCCAGCGCGACCGAAGCGGTGGTCGGCGCCACCTTGAGGTCGGCCAGGCCGAAGAGGTTGACCTCGACGGCGCGCTGCGCGGCGGAGTCGGTCACCACGTTGCCGTTGGTGCTGACCGAGGTAGTCGAGCCACCGATGTTGATCGTCAGCGGTGCGATCGCCGGGCCGTTGCCGCCGGCGAGGCCGAGGATCTGGTTGAGGATGCCGGTGAGCACACCGAGCCCGGCCCCCGAGCTGCTGCCGCTCACCGAGTTGAGCAGGCCGCCGATGATCGAGCAGGCGCCGGTGGTGTCGTTGCCCGCGGCCACGCTGCTGCCGACGAGTGGGACGCCCCCGAGCAGACCGTTGGCGGCGCCGAGGAGACCCTGGAGCGTGCTGTCGAGGCCCGAGGAGTTCGAGCCGCCCGTGGTGTTGGCTGCCGTGACGCCCGAGCAGAGCCCCGACACCGAGGACAGGTTCGCCACGCCCATGAAGTTCTGCAGCACGTTGGTCAGGCTCAGGCTGACCGAGACGTTCGCCAGGCTCCCGGTGCCCGTCGCGGTCGGGTTGCCGTTGGCATCCTCGGAGGCCGAGGCCGTGCCGCAGGAGACGTCGACGTTGATGATCCCGGCGTTCAGCGGGATGGTGCACCCGCTCGCCCCGGTCGGCGTCGCGGTGACGCCCGAGCCGTGCGCCACGGCCTGCTGGGTGGAGTGGAGCGCGTTGCCCGACGTGTCAGAGGTCGCGTTGGTGGGGCACGGGTTCGTGGTCACCGCGGTGTCGGCGCACAGTCCGGTGCCCTCGGCCTCGGCGACCGGCCCGCTGCTGGCGTCCGCCTCGGAGCCTCCGCCGGCCAGTTGCAGTGCGTTCAGCACGTCCAGGGACACGAAGCCTCCGTTGCCAGTGACGTTCCACTGGGTGACGGTTGCCCCTCCCGCTGTCGCGGTCAGTGCAGTGACCACGGTCGTCACGACCAGGCCCACCGCAGCGATCCGCATGCGACCCTTCATTGCTCTACCCCTTACCGCCAGCGCTTATGCGCGCTGACCCTCCGTCCTTTGCGAATGAAACGGGGGACACGCGCCAATCTTTCGCCTGCTGAGAAGAATTTCGGGCCCTAAACGCCCGTTGGGGGCCGATGCGGTGCACAGCACCCCCCCAGCCACACCCGCGAAACGGCGGCTGTCCCGTACTCTGGCGCGGCATGCCTGCGACGCACGCCCTTCTCATCCTGCTCGGAGGGGTCGTCGGCGGCATCTTCAACGGGGTGGCGGGCGGCGCCAGCCTGATCACGTTTCCCCTCCTCCTGGCGCTGGGCTACCCGGCCCTCACCGCCAACATCACCAACACGGTCGGCATCTGGCCCAGCTACCTGGGCTCGGCCACCGCTTTCCGCCGCGAGATCGGCGACCAGCGGCAGCGCCTCGTCCGTCTCGCCCCCGTCGCCCTGGCCGGCGGGATCGCCGGCGCGCTGCTCCTGCTCACGACGTCTCCGGGCACCTTCGACGACGTGGTGCCCTGGCTCGTCCTGGGGGCGGCCGTGCTCTTCGGCCTCCAGCCGCTCCTGCGGCGTGCCCTCGACAAGGAGTCGGCCCACCCCCGCACGCGCCCGGTGCTCCTGGTCGCCGGGGTGTTCGCCGCCTCGGTCTACGGCGGCTACTTCGGCGCGGCCATGGGGGTCATGTTCCTCGCCGTGCTCGGCCTGGCCCTGCCCGTCTCGCTCGCCCACACGAGCGGGCTGCGCGCCGTGCTCTCCATCATCGTCAACGGCGTCGCCGCCGTCGTGTTCGTGCTCCACGGCGGCCTGGCCTGGGCCGCCGTCGGCTGGCTGGCCATAGGGAGCCTGGCCGGCGGCTACGTCGGCGCCCGCCTGGCCCTGGCCCTGCC
>DATBBR010000093.1 GCA_036270875.1 Acidimicrobiales bacterium | reverse complement strand
TCCGAGGAGTCCCCGAGAGCTCACCTGGGGGTGTGACGTGGTCATGAGACGACCGGACCCGCATCCCGCGCCGGTGAGCAGCCGGGCGGTCTACGTGATCTCGGTGGCCGCCGAGCTGGCCGGAGTCCACCCGCAGACGTTGCGCATCTACGAGCGCAAGGGCCTCGTCGACCCGGCCCGCACCGTTGGTGGGAGCCGCCGCTACAGCGAGCGTGACATCGAGCGGCTGCGGCGGATCCAGCAGCTCACCAACGCCGGTCTCAACCTGGAGGGCGTGCGCCGGGTCATCGAGCTGGAGGCCCTGGTCGAGCGGCTGGGCCGGGAGCTGACCGAGGCGCGGCGCGAGGCGCGCGAGGCCGTCGAGCGAACCCACCGCCACTATCGGCGGGACCTGGTGCCCCTGAGCCAGTCGCCCGTGCTCTACCGGGGTCGTCGCTGAGCCTCGGCCCGGGGCACCGGGGGACGGGAGCACCCACCCGCTCGCCCCGGTATGCTCGGCTCGCCGTTGGGATCGCCCGGGAGGACGCGCGTGCCCGCGATCGTGGTCGTCGGAACCCAGTGGGGCGACGAGGGGAAGGGCAAGCTCACCGACCTGCTCGCCCAGGAGATGCACCTCGTGGTGCGCTACCAGGGCGGGCACAACGCCGGTCACACCATCGTGGTCGACGGCGAGACCTTCGCCCTCCAGCTGGTGCCGAGCGGGGTCCTGTACGACCACATCACCCCGGTCATCGGCAATGGAGTCGTCGTGGACCCGGCCGTGCTCATCGCAGAGATCGACGCCCTCGAGGCCAAGGGCATCGACTGCAGCCGGCTCAAGCTCAGTGGCAACGCCCACCTGATCATGCCGTACCACCACGAGCTCGACCGGGTGACCGAGCGCTACCTGGGCAAGAACCGACTGGGCACGACCAAGCGGGGGATCGGTCCCGCCTACGCGGACAAGGCGGCCAGGGTGGGGCTGCGGGTCCAGGACCTGCTCGACCCGAAGATCTTCCGGCAGAAGCTGGACGTCGCCCTCAAGGAGAAGAACGCGGTCCTGGCCAAGGTCTACAACCGCCTGCCCCTGTCGGCCGAGGACATCGTCGAGACCTACCTGGGCGAGCTCGCTCCTCGCATCGAGCCCATGGTCGACGACACCGTCGCCCTGGTCCACGGGGCGCTGGCGCAGGGTTCCAACGTCCTGCTGGAGGGAGCGCAGGCCACGTTCCTCGACCTGGACCACGGGACGTATCCCTTCGTCACCTCGTCGAACCCCACCGCCGGAGGGGCCTGCACCGGATCGGGCATCGGACCGCGAGACGTCTCGCGCGTCATCGGCATCGCCAAGGCCTACGTGACCCGGGTCGGGTCGGGCCCCTTTCCGACCGAGCTCGAGGACGACAACGGCGCCCTGATGGTCGACCGGGGTCACGAGTTTGGCACCAACACCGGCCGCCGGCGGCGCTCGGGCTGGTTCGACGTCGTGATGCTGCGCCAGGCCGTGCACGTCAACTCGCTCTCGGAGATCGCCCTCACCAAGCTGGACGTCCTCGACGCCTTCGAGACGTTGAAGGTGTGCGTCGCCTACGAGGCCGACGGAGTGCGCTACGAACACGTGCCGTACCACCAGTCGGTGCTCCACCAGATCCGGCCCGTGTACGAGGAGCTGCCGGGTTGGCACACCGATCTCTCGGGGGTGACAAGGCTGTCGCAGCTGCCCCAGGAGGCCCGGGACTACGTCGACTTCCTGTCGAGCCACGCCGGCGTGCCGGTCAGCCTGGTGGGCGTGGGACCCGGCCGGGAGCAGTTCGTGCGCTTCGCCGCATGAGGGTGTGTGTCCTGGGCGCGGGAGGACGCGAGCACGCGCTGGCCCACGTCCTCGCCCGCACGGCCGAGGTCGTCGTGACGCCGGGCAACCCGGGTACCGCCCTCCCGGGCCGGATCGCCTCCACGCCGGCCCCGCCCGAGGAGATCGAGGCCGACCTGTTCGTCATCGGACCCGAGGCGCCTCTCGTCGCCGGGATGGCCGACCGCTTGCGGGCCGACGGGCGCCTGGTGCTCGGTCCGGGCGCCGACGGGGCCCGACTCGAGGGCTCGAAGGCCTGGATGAAGCAGATCCTGGGCGAAGCCGGTGTGCCCACGGCCGCCCACGAGACGTTCACCGACCTCGACGCCGCCCTCCGCCACCTGGCCGCGACGGCGCCCCCCTACGTGATCAAGACCGACGGGCTGGCGGCGGGCAAGGGCGTGCTCGTGACCGACTCGCTCGCCGAGGCGGCGGCCGACGTCGAGGCCAAGCTGTCGGGCCGGGCGTTCGGCGCCGCCGGGCACCGGATCGTGATCGAGGAGGGGCTCACGGGCCACGAGCTCTCGTTGCTCGTGCTGTGCGACGGCCAGCGGGTGCTGCCATTGGCGCCCGCCCAGGACTTCAAGCGCGTCGGCGACGGCGACCTCGGGCCCAACACCGGCGGCATGGGCGCGTACTCTCCCGTCCCGATGGCCGGCCCGGAGATCGTGGACGCGGTCGTCGAGCAGGCGGTGGAGCCCCTGGTGGCCGCGCTGCGCCGCCGCGGTATCGACTACCGCGGCGTGCTGTACGCCGGCCTCATGCTCACGCCGATGGGTCCCAAGGTCGTCGAGTACAACGTGCGCTTCGGCGATCCCGAGGCCCAGGTCGTGCTCCCGCGCCTGGACGGCGACGTGGCCGGGTTGCTGGCCGACGCGGCCGCCGGCCGCCTGCGCGGCGACGCCTCCTTCACCGACGACGCCTGTGTGACCGTGGTGCTGGCTGCGGCCGGGTACCCGTCCGCCCCTCGCCGGGGCGACGTCATAACCGGGCTGGACGACGCGAGCGCCGTGGACGGGGTGATGCTCTTCCACGCCGGAACGGCCACGGACGAGAAGGGTCAGCTGGTCACGGCGGGGGGTCGCGTGCTCGACGTGACCGCCATGGGGTCCACGCTGGCCGTGGCGCGGCAGCGGGCCTACGAGGCGGCGGGTCGCGTGCACTGGTCCGGCGCCCACTATCGACACGACGTCGCCGAGCTGGCCTCGGCCGGCGCTGTCCCGGAGGCGAGATGACGAGAATTGCCGTCCTGATGGGTTCGCCGAGCGACCGCGAGCGGATGGCGCCCGCGGTGAAGATGCTGGAGCGGTTCGGCGTCGAGGCCGACGAGCGGGTGCTGTCGGCCCACCGGAGCCCGGACGAGCTCGCTGCCTTCGCCCGCTCGGCCCGGGAGGAAGGCGTCGCGGCCGTGATCTGTGGCGCCGGCCTGGCCGCGCACCTGGCCGGGGCCGTCGCCGCCCATACGACGCTGCCGGTCATCGGCGTGCCCCTCTCCGGCGGCCCCCTGTCCGGCCAGGACGCCCTGTACTCCACGGTGCAGATGCCCCGCGGCATACCGGTCGCCACGGTGTCCATCGACGGCGCCGCCAACGCTGCCATCCTGGCCGTGGAGGTGCTGGCCGTGACCGACGAGAAGCTGGCCCGTCAGCTGGGCGAGTTCCGGGCGGGCGGCGCGAGGTGATCCCCCGCTACTCGCTTCCCGAGATGGCGGCGCTGTTCAGCGACGAGACCAAGTTCCGCACCTGGCTCGAGATCGAGGTCCTCGCCGTCGAGGCCTGGTCGCAGCTGGGCGTCGTTCCCGTGGCTGACGCCGTGGCCGTGCGCGAGCGGTCACCGGCCATCACGGCGGCCACGATCTCTGCCATCGCCGAGCGGGAGCGGGTGACCGACCACGATGTCGCCGCCTTCGTGGACGTCGTGCAGGACGCCATCGGTCCACCGGCCGGCGCGTGGGTCCACTACGGCCTCACATCCTCCGACGTGGTCGACACCGCTCTGGGCGTCACCCTCAGGGCGGCCGCCGACCGGCTCCTGGAGGCCAGCGGCGAGCTGGTCTCGGCGCTGGAGCGCCGGGCCCGTGAGCTGGCCGACGTGGCCATGGTGGGGCGCACCCACGGCATCCACGCCGAGCCGATCACCTTCGGGGCCAAGCTGGCGCTCTGGTGCCTGCAGGCTGACCGCGACCGCCGGCGCCTCGAGGCTGCCCGCCGGGCGGTGTCGGTGGGCAAGCTCTCCGGGGCCGTCGGCACCTACTCGAACATCGACCCCGCGGTGGAGACCCGGGTGTGTGCCGCCCTGGGCCTGCGTCCGGTACCGGCCACCCAGGTGGTCGCGCGCGACCGTCACGCCGAGTACCTGTGGGCCTGCGCGTCGGTCGGTGCCAGCGTGGAAAGCTTCGCCACCGAGATTCGGCATCTGCAGCGCACCGAGGTCGGCGAGGTCGAGGAGCCGTTCGCGTCGGGGCAGAAGGGCAGCTCGGCCATGCCGCACAAGCGCAACCCCATCGTGGCCGAGCGGCTGACAGGGCTCGCCCGGGTCTTGCGCGGCTACGTAGGGCCGGGGCTGGAGGACGTTGCCCTCTGGCACGAGCGCGACATCTCGCACAGCTCGGTGGAGCGCGTGATCCTGCCCGATGCCAGCCTCCTCGCCTACTACGTTCTGCGAAAGATGACCGCGCTCGTCGACGGCCTCGTCGTCCACCCCGACCGCATGCGCGAGAACCTCGACCGGTCGCACGGGCTGGTGTTCAGCCAGGCCGTGTTGCTCGCCCTGGTGGCGTCGGGCATGGATCGGGACTCGGCCTACCGGATCGTGCAGCGCGACGCCCGTCTGGCGTGGGACGAGTCCAAGCCGCTGCGGATGGTCCTCGAGTCCGATCCCGAGGTCCCCCTCGGACCCGGTGATCTCGACGACGCCTTCAGCATCGACCGGGCCCTGCGCCACGCCCGGCGGCCCGTCGACGCGCTCGACACGCTCGGCTCACCCGACGAGGAGGCACCGTGACGCTGACCCACGTCCACTCCGGCAAGGTCCGGGATGTCTACGGCCATGGCGACGGCCGTCTGCTGATGGTCGCGTCCGACCGGCTGTCGGCCTTCGATGTCGTGCTGGCCGAGCCCATCCCCGACAAGGGTCGGGTGCTCACGGCCATGACGGTCTTCTGGCTGGAACGGTTCGCCGATCTGGCGCCCAGCCATCTGGTGAGCGCCGATCCGGCCGACTTTCCCCCCGACGCCCGCCGCCTCGAGCAGGTCGACGGGCGGGCCATGCTCGTGCACCGGGCTGAGATGCTGCCCATCGAGTGCATCGTCCGCGGGTACCTGTCGGGGTCGGCGTGGAAGGAATACCGGACCTCGGGCACCGTGCACGGGGTGCCCCAGCCCTCCGGCCTCCAGGAGTCGGATCGCCTACCGGAGGCCATCTTCACGCCCTCGACGAAGGCGACCGAGGGCCACGACGTGAACATCGGCTTCGAGGAGGCCGCCTCCATGGTCGGCGCCGCCGTGGCCGAGGAGGCTCGCGACATCTGCCTCGCCGCCTATCGGCGGGGGGCGGAGTGGGCGGCCGGGCGCGGCATCATCATCGCCGACACCAAGTTCGAGCTCGGCTTCATCGACGGCCGCCTCGCGCTGTGCGACGAGGTGCTCACACCGGACTCCTCGCGGTTCTGGCCCGTCGCCGAATGGTCGACCGGATCCACGCCGCCGTCATTCGACAAGCAGCCAGTCCGCGATTACCTGGAGGCGACGGGTTGGGACAAGTCGCCGCCGCCGCCGTCGCTTCCCGACGAGGTGGTCAGGGCCACCAGCGAGCGCTACCGGGCGGCCTACGAGCAGATCACCGGTCTCCGCCTGGCCGACTGGTACGGGGCGGTGCCGGAATGAGGTTTCACGCCCTCGTCGAGGTGCGCCTCCGCCCCGGGATCGCCGACCCGCAGGGGGCCACCATCGAGCGGGCCCTGCCCGCCCTGGGCTTCGGGGGGGTCGAGGGTGTGCGGGTAGGCAAGGCGATCCGCTTCGACGTCGAGGCTTCCGACGAGGCCGCGGCGCGCGTCGAGATCGACGAGCTGTGCCGACGGCTGCTGGCCAACCCGGTCATCGAGGATGCCGACGTCAGCATCTCACCCGGGCAGGGGTCGGTCACCACTGGAGGTCGGACAGGGTGAGCGCACGCGTCGGCGTGATCGTCTTCCCGGGATCGAACTGCGAGCACGACGTGGTCGAAGCGATCGAAGGCCTCGGCGGGGAGGCCGAGCTGGTGTGGCACGGCGCCCGCTCCGTGTCAGGAGTCGACGCGCTGGTGCTGCCGGGAGGCTTCGCCCACGGCGACTATCTCCGCCCCGGTGCCCTGGCCCGGTTCTCCCCGGTGATGGACGCGGTGCGCTCCTTCGCCGCTGAAGGCGGCCCGGTATTGGGTGTGTGCAACGGCTTTCAGATCCTCACCGAGGCGGGCTTGCTTCCCGGCGCGCTTCAGAAGAACCATCACTTGAAGTTCCTCTGCACGACCGTGAGTGTCCGTATTGAGCCCAACCGATCCTTCATCTCAGGGTTGACTGAGCCCGGATCAGTGCTCCGGCTTCCCATCAATCACTTCGAGGGAAATTACATCTGCCAGCCCGAGACGCTCGCCCAGCTTCGCTCTGATGACCGAATCGTTGCCCGCTACTGCGACAACCCGAACGGCTCGATCGACGATATCGCGGGGATCACCAACGAGGCGGGGAACGTCGTCGGACTGATGCCTCATCCCGAGCGGGCCTACGACAAGTTGCTCGGCTCCGCCGACGGAGCGAGCCTCTTGGGTTCGCTGCTGGACCGGTCGAGCGGGCACGACCACCCGCCGGCCTCCGCAGCGGGTGTCGCTACCCCTGGGCCCGGTGGATCCCGGCTCGCCTGAGCACGGCGGCGCTGACCCCAGCCTCTCTCCAGGCGGCATAGCTGATGCCTTTGCGGTCGCCGTAGGCGGGAGCCGCCTTGACGAACTCGCGCTCCAAGGCAGCGATGTCGACGGACCGGTCCTTGCGATCGAGCTCCTCTTTCAGGTTCCTCCGCTCCTGCACGAGATGGAGCCGATTGAGCGGATCGGCCGAATCGAGACGCTGCTCCACCAACGTCAGCTGGCGCTTCACCGAGTCGGTTGTGCGTTTGCGGCCTCGTTTGGGTCGATTGGCCTCGAGGGCTTCGAGATAGCGTCGGACGGCCCGGCCTTGCTCACGTCCAACGGCCAGCGCCTCTTTGTGCTGGGCGGACATGGGAGATTTCGTTCGTTTCTGCGTCCTGGCCATCCGTGAGTATTGCTCAAGTGCTGGGGCGAGTTCAATTCCTGTTTAGGAAAAGAACCCCTACTTGTCCGGTCAACGACAGGACCCGATTACGGTGTCGGCGTGGACGAGGTCATCCATCGAGCACTGGGCCTGACCGACGAGGAAGCGGCGGAGATCCAGTCGATCCTGGGCCACCCCCCCAACCATCTCGAGCTGGCCATGTTCGCGGTGATGTGGAGCGAGCACTGCTCCTATAAGTCGTCACGGCTGCACCTCCGGCGCCTCCCGAGCGAGGGGCCGGGCGTGCTCGTCGGGCCGGGGGAGAACGCCGGCGTCATCGATGCAGGTGACGGGATTGCCGTGGCGGTGCGCATCGAAAGCCACAATCACCCCTCCGCGATAGAGCCCTATCAGGGCGCGGCCACCGGTGTCGGGGGGATCCTGCGCGACGTGTTCACGATGGGTGCCCGTCCCATTGCCGTGATGGACTCTCTCCGCTTCGGGCCCCTGGACGATGCCCGCAACCGGTGGCTGCTCGAGGGAGTGGTGAGCGGGATCTCGGGCTACGGGAACTCGGTCGGCGTCCCGACGGTCGGCGGCGAGGTCGCCTTCGACCCCTGCTACTCGGGCAACCCGTTGGTGAACGTGCTGTGTCTCGGTGTGATGCCGGTCGGGCGGTTGGTGCGGGGTCGAGCCAGTGGGGTCGGCAACCTGGCCGTGCTCCTCGGATCCAGCACCGGGCGCGACGGCATCGGGGGGGTGAGCGTCCTGGCATCGGCGGGCTTCGGGGACGCGGCCGCGGCCACGGACGGCGGCGACGGGACGGCGGCGGGGGGTCGGGCACCGTCGGCCAACGGGTCCGAGTCCTTGCGACCGAGCGTGCAGGTCGGCGATCCCTTCGAGGAGAAGCGGCTGCTGGAGGCGTGTCTGGAGCTGTTGGACGCCCGGCTCGTGGTGGGCATCCAGGATCTGGGCGGGGCCGGCCTGACCTGCGCCTGCTCGGAGACGGCGGCTCGGGGCGGCACCGGCATGGACATCGACGTGTCGGCCGTGCCCCGCCGGGAGCCCGCCATGGAGCCGTACGAGGTGATGACCAGCGAGAGCCAGGAGCGGATGCTGGCGATCGTGACCCCGGCGGATCTGGCGCGCCTCCTCGAGGTGTGCGCCCGCTGGGAGGTCTCGGCCGCGGTGGTCGGTCGGGTCACGTCGGGCGGGCGGGTCAGGGTCCTCGACGGGTGGGACGGGCCCGTGCTGGCCGACGTCCCCGCGGTCGCCCTAGCCGACGAGGCGCCCGTCTACGACCGGCCCCGACGGGCTCCGGCGCCACCTGCGGGCATCTCGCTGGACGAGCCCGACGCCGCGCCACCCGCTGGCCCGCGAGGCAGGCCCGAGGAGCGCGACTGCGGCGCCGATCTCCTCGCCCTCGTGGGCGACGTCTCGTGGGTGTACGAGCAGTACGACCACCAGCTGTTCCTCAACACCGTCGAGGGGCCCGGCGGCGACGCCGCCGTCCTCCGCCTGAAGGCGCCGGGTCTTCCCGCCACCCGCAGGGGCCTGGCCCTGTCGACCGACGGCAACAGCCGCTGGTGCCGCGTCGACCCCCGCCAGGGAGCGGCGATGACCGTAGCCGAGTCGGCGCTCAACGTGGCCTGCGCCGGCGCCCGCCCGGTGGCCGTGGTCGACTGCCTCAACTTCGGCAACCCCGAGCACCCCGAGGTCATGTGGCAGCTGTCGGAGGTCGTCGACGGCCTAGCCGAGGCGTGCCGGGCCCTCGGCCTGCCGATCGTCGGGGGCAACGTCAGCCTCTACAACGAGAGCCAGGGGCGCTACATCG
>DATBBR010000092.1 GCA_036270875.1 Acidimicrobiales bacterium | reverse complement strand
GTCGTCGAGGCACAGCCGAGCCTCGGGCTTGGCCTCGAGCCGCGAGTCGCCGATGAGGCGCCCGCAGGCCTCGCATGTCCCGTAGGTGCCGTCATCGAGGCGACGGAGGGCCAGCTCGACGTCGGCCAGCTCGGCCTCCACCTGCTCCAGGATCGAGACGTCCCGCTCCCGGTCGAACGTCTCGGTACCGATATCGGCCTGGTGCTGGGCAGACGAGGAGAGCTCGGCCAGGCTCTCCTCCTCCGACTGAGTGGTCAGGCCGCCATCGACGAACTCGTCACGAAGGGCCCGGAGCCGATCCTGCTCGGCACCGAGCTGGCCGCGGAATGCCTCGACGTCCATCACGGGGATGGTAATCCGACCAGGCACTGGACGGGCCGACCGAAGGCGCTGAGCGGTATCGGCCGGCGCTCGGTACCCTGGTCGTAGTCGCAGCGGTGGACATGCGCTGGCCCCGTTTGCTGGGGAACTGGACTTCCGTGTCGCCCTCCGTGCCCAAGCCGAAGGGCCACCATGGCAGTAGGAACCGTCCCAGCATGCTCGGCATCGCCGCGCCTTCCTGGAGCCGGTGTCGACACCTGGATGTCGGGGGTACTCGGTGCCCGTTGAGCGCGCCGGTACTGGGTCCGCCATTCGGCTGCTCGTCGTCAGCGACCGGGAGATCGTGCGCGCCGGGCTGTCGGCCATCTTGCGGCCCTACGACCGGCGGGTGACGGTGACCGGCGAGGGCGCCAGCCTGTCAGATGCCCTCGCGGTGAGCGCCAGGCAGCTCGCCGACGTCGTGATCTACGACGCCCGCCTGGCCGCGGGCGACGGCCTCGACGAGGTCGACCAGCTGGTCGAGTCGTGGGGAGACCATCGCGTCGTGATCCTGGCCGGCCGGGACGAGGCCCGGTTCGGCCTACCGGTGCTGCAGCGGGGCGCCGCCGGCTTCCTGTTGATCTCGGCCGCAGGCGATGAGCTGGTCCAGCAGCTCGAGTCCGTGGCCGACAAGTCCGTCGTGATGGACGCCGTCCTGGCTGGCGCCCGGAGTCGGACCGACCCGCTCGACCAGGGCGCCGTGTGGCCTGGATCCGATCTGGGCCTGACCCGACAGGAGAGCAGGGTGCTGGAGCTGCTCGCCCGAGGTGACCGCACCACAGCCGTCGCCGGTCAGCTGGGCATCAGCGAGGTCGAGGTCAAGAAGCACGTGCGCGCGGCGTATCGCCAGCTGGACGTGCCGGACCGCCCGCACGCCCTGGCCCGCCTCGCCCAGGCGGGGGTGTTCCGATGAGTCCGACGAGTCCGATGAGCTCGAACGAGATGCGGGACGTTGTCGCCCCGCCGGTGCGCGTCGCGCTGGTCAACGATGACGAGATCATCATGGAGGGGCTGCAGGGGATGCTTGCCCGCCACCGAGAGCGGGTGGAGCTGGCCGGCGGTGTCCTGCTCAGCGAGGACGTGGCGGAGACGGCGATGGCGCTGAACGCCGACGTGGTGTTGTTCGACGTCAACATCCGGGGGACCGAGGGGCTCGACGTGGCAGCGCAGCTGGTCGCCGAGAAGCCGCCCTTCCGAGTGGTGGTCTTCACCGACGACGCCGACGAGCGCCGTCTCTTCGAGGCGCTCCGCCTGGGAATCTCCGGCTACCTGCTCAAGTCGTTGAGCGGAGCCCAACTGGCGGATCATCTCGTACGGGTGCGCGACGGCGAGGTCGTCGTCGACCCCAGCATGGCCACCAGAATCGCCATGCGAGCTGCACACCACGGAGGCGGACGCATCTGGCCCGGTAGCCAGATGGGCCTGTCGCAGCGCGAGAGCGAGGTGTTGAGCCTGCTCGTCGAGGGTCTCGGCAATCGCGCCATCGCCGCCCAGCTGGTCGTCGGCGAGGAGACGGTGAAGACCCATCTCCGCTCTATCTACCGCAAGCTCGGGGTGAACGACCGGGCCCAGGCGATCGCCACCGCCCTTCGACAGGGCATGTTCACCTAGGGACGGCCGGCGCTCACACCAGCTCGAACCACACCGCCTTGCCATTCCCCTCCGGAGAGACGCCCCACGCGGCAGCCATGGCCTCCACCAGCTTCAGGCCTCGGCCGCCTCCGAGCTCGTCGGTTCCCGACCGGCGGCTCGGGGGCTCCTTGCTCTCGTCGAGCACCACGACCCGCAGGGCCTCGTCGCCCAGGTGCATGGTGACCGCGACCTGGGTGCGGGCATGGATGATGGCGTTGGTCACGAGCTCGCTGGTGAGCAGGACGGCCGCCTCGGTCTGGTCTCGGCGTCCCCAGTGGAGCAACGTCCCGGCAACGAACTCCCTGGCCGCCCGGGCGCTGGTGGGGTGGGGGCATAGCCGGATGGTCGCTTCCATGATGGTCACCCCCGATCGGCAACTCCTTCCTATATATCCCCCAAATGGGGGTAAGGCCTAACCTCGGGCCTGGGGACCCGTCAGAAGGTGTTCCCCAGGGGTCAGGTGGAGCCCCATCATGAGGGGCCGATCACTAAGGGACAGCGCCGAGCAGCCAGCCCACGTTGCCGCCGTACAGGCGGCCGGCCGCCGGCTCCTCGACCGGGCCACAGAGGCCGCGGTAGTCCTCCAGCGGCTGGGCCAGGCCCTCGGCGTGGGGAAAATCGCTGCAGAACATGAACAGCTCCCCCGCCTCGCCGATCAGGCGGTCCGGCCGCTCGTAGCCGAACGCGGCCACCCGCACCTGACGCCGGATGTACTCGCTCGGGCGCAGCTCGAGATCGTGGAGGGGACGGCCGTTGAACCGGGCGTGGAAGTCGAACCCGCCGTCGAGCATGAGGAGGAACATCGGCACCCAGATCGCCGACAGCTCCATCACGCCGATCCTGAGGCCCGGGTGACGGGCCAGCACGCCGTTGGCCGCGAGGTCGGCCAGGGCCAGTGCGGGCGGTGTCCAGATGAACACCGACGACAGCACCGGGGCCACCTCGTCGGGGTCCCCGGCGTACCACCCGTCGTGGAACGGATGAGGAAACGCGGAGATGTGGAAGACCGGGGTCACGCCGTGCTCCTCGAACGCTGTCCAGGCCCAGTCGAGATCGGGATGCGACAGGGGCCGCCCGTCCACCAGGGCGGGGGCGATCATGGCTAGGCGCAGGTCACCGGCTGCCATCAGCCGCAACTGGTCCTCCAGGAAGTCGCGGTCTCGAAGGGTGAGGTGGGCGACGGGGCGGAGCCGGCCCCTCCCCTCCTGGGCGATGGCCACGGCCCAGCGGTTCCACGCCGCCATGTTCACCTGAGTCGCTCGGAGGTCGGACGACAGGGGCCGCTCCCACAGCAGCCCGAAGTTGGGGAAGACGACGGCCTCGTCGAGGCCCATCTCGTCGAGGCGGTCGCGCCGGACGGTCGGATCCCAGAAGTGGCGCGGGAGCGCCTCGTCGTAGGTGTGCTCGGCCGGCAGTCCCTGGCGAACCCGCTCGCGGTAGGCGCCCATGCTCGACACGTCGCCCGGGTGGTGCACCTCGGCCAGGTGGATCCGGCGATCTCCGAGCATGAGCCAGGCGTGACCGAGCTCGTCGTCGGCGATCCGCAGGGCGAGATGGCGCTGAGCGGGGTCGGCGTACTCCGCCCACAGCCCGCGGCTCTCGTAGAGGTGGGTGTCAGCGTCGATGACCGTCATCAAAGGCGAATCTAGCCCGACCGCCTCGGGCACCACGGATTGGCCGGCACACCGGCGCACGGATTGGGCATGCTCGGCTGAGGCTGGAGCGGTGGCAGCACGACCTGGGTGGCCCGGGGGTAGCTGGCCCCGGGCAGGTTCGGGCAGGGAGCCAGCAGCTGGGTGGCGCACAGCACCTCGGCCGCCAAGGGGCCGAGGTCGCCGCCGTTGGGCTGCCCGCACGGGTTGTACGGGAAGCTCTGGAGGTTCGGCGGATCGCTCGTCACGCCCTTGGGGTCGGTGTTCTGCTGGAAGCAGTTGCCGGGGTCATGGGGAAGCGTGGCCAGGCCCAGGTCGCCGTTGGTGGGATTGCCGAAGAAACCGTTGTTCCGGAAGGTATTCCCGATCACCTGGTTGCCGAACGCCTGGTAATAGCAGACCTGTCCGGGCACCACGTACACCCCGCCCTGGCACTGCGCGAACGGCGGAGGCGTTCCCATGTAGGGCTGGTCGACGATGAGGGCCCCCCAGGCTCCGTTGTTGGCGATCGTGTTGTGGTACTGGGTGACGTTCCTCGTTCCCGCCAGGACCATCGCCGTGCCGATGGGTGCCGCCCCGGCCAGGCCGTTGGTCGCATTGCCCGGCACGTTGGGGTTGTTGTTGTCGTGGATGTCGTTGTACTGCCAGATCTCGCAGGAGTGGCCGCCGAGAGGTCCCGCCGCTCCGTTCGGGCAGCTCCCGTCGGCAGGCGAGGGGGCGTCGTCGTTGTTCTCCGAGTCGCTGGTGATCCCCGTCTTGTTGTGGTCGAACTCCGAATGCTCGATGACGAGGTTGCCGCCCGAGTCCGTGCCCGAGTAGGCGAGGGCGTTGTACTGGGCGTGGGCGTTGCGCACCACGGCGTTGCAGTTCGTCTGGCAGCCACCGATGTAGTAGCCGGCGTCACCCATGTTCGACGCATAGCTGTGGTCGATGACGCCCGGGCCACTCGCCTTGGAGGCGAAGATGCCGTAGTCGCCGAAGGGGGGGTTCACGCCGTTCGAGTAGGTGGACGTGGTCGTGAGGTAGTCGCCCCAGTAGCTGCCCATCCCGATCGTGGGATCGCCGTCGCCGCCGTTCCACCAGATCTGGTTTCCCTGGGCCCCGGTGCTGTTCGTCAGGAAGTTGCAGGCCGTCAGGTTCTCGACCCAGACCCCGCTGGCTTTGTAGACCTCGACCCCGCTTCGCCCGGTGGGCTTGCCGTCCGTACCGTTGGGCCCGGTGTTCTGGTACTTGGCGTCGCCGGCGCAGGGAGTGCCACCTCCGGGGAGGGTGCCGTCGACGACGACCTTGTTGCGGTCCATGCCCCGCAGGTAGATGCCGGGCGTCGTGATCAGGACACCGGCGGGATGGGTCGGGTCGCTCGAGCCCGACTCGTGGTAGTCGCCCGGCCCGACCAGGATCCAGTCGCCCGGGCGCGCTGCGTTCACCGCCTGCTGGATGGTGCCGAAGGTGCCGGGGATCCCGTTGAAGGTGCCGACGCGAAGGACCCGCGGTGCCGGAGACGTCGCCGCTGAAGCTGAAAAAGCCGGTCCCGCGCCGGCAGCGCTCAGAACGAGCCCGAGGGCAGCAGCGACCGCCAGCGCAGACCTCTTCCTGATCGGCACCCGCATCCCCAGCTCCTTGTCACAGCCCGCTCGGGGGCCCTCGCGCGAGTCGCTACTTCTCTGGGTTCGCTACTTCTCCGGATGCACCGGTGACTCCTGCCCCGCGTAGTGGGCCAGGTGGCGCAGACCGGCCGGGTCCATGGGGGACTAGCGGTCGCGCGCCTTTCGGGCCTCGAGCTCGAGGTCGTGGTCGACCATCACCTTGATGAGCGTCTGAAAGTCGAGCGTCGGCTCCCAGCCCAGCTGGCTCCGGGCCTTGGTGGCGTCGCCGATCAGGACATCCACCTCGGCGGGACGGAGGAACCGGCGGTCGGTGGTCACGAACGGCCCCCAGTCGTCGATGCCTACGGCGCCGAACGCGACGTCCAGCAGCTCGCGGATGGTGTGGGTCTGGCCCGTCGCGACC
>DATBBR010000091.1 GCA_036270875.1 Acidimicrobiales bacterium | reverse complement strand
CGTCGCCTCGAGGGCGTCCTCGTCGTAGCGGCCCATGGTCGCCACGACGACGAACGAATCTGGTCCCACGCCCAGCTTGTCGAGCTCGAGCTGGGCCTCCACCCGAGTGTGGGACTCGGCGAGCTCCCCGGGGGGCACCGGGTCGCGCTCGACGATCGCTGTGTCGAAACCGATCTCACGCGCCATGGACACGAGGATTCGAACGAGCGGCGCGCGCCCGATGGCCACGACCAACGGCGGGGCCAGAGCGGGCTCGAGGAACACCTCGACCGCACCATCGCTGGCACAGGTGATCGACTTCACGACCACCCCTTCGCGGCCCGGCTGGTCGTCACCACGCGGGCCCAGGTGAAGGAGGCGGGGTCTGCCGTCCTCCAGGGCCTGCAAGGCCTCCCGGACGACCAGGGGCTCGGAGCAGGAGCCTCCGACCCATCCCTTCACCCTCCCGTCGGCGAGGACCAGCGCCTTGGCGCCTGGCTTGCCCGAGACCGGTCGCTGTGACCACACCACGGTGGCCAGCACGTGGGGCTCCCGGCGAGCGCGGAGCGCCGCTGCCTCCGAGAGCACGCCGTCGAACATGCGCTTCGTCTTAGTCCCCGGGCCGTGCGGCCTGGACGGCCTCCCATACCTTGGCCGAGGTCACGGGCATATCGATGTTCCGCACTCCCCGGTGAGCGAGCGCGTCGATGACGGCGTTCACGTACGCGGCCGGCGAACCGACGGTCGCCGACTCGCCCACTCCCTTGGCCCCGAGAGGGTGGTGGGGCGATGGAGTGACTGTGGCGAAGGTCTCGAAGCGTGGGGTCTCCCACGAGGTGGGCAGCAGGTAGTCCATGTAGTTGGAACCGATGCAGTTGCCGTCCTCGTCGAAGGTGATCAGCTGCATCGCGGCGATGCCGTAGCCCTCGCACAGCCCGCCGTGGATCTGGCCTTCCACAATCATGGGGTTGATCCGCACTCCGCAGTCGTCAACGGCGACAACCCGGCGTACCTTCCACTCGCCGGTGTCCTCGTCCACCTGGACCACGACCACGTACGTGCCGAACGGGTAGGTCATGTTCGGCGGGTCGTAGTATGTGACTCCCTCGAGGCCGGCCTCCAGATCGTCGGGCATGTTGGTATAGGCGGCGAAGGCGACGTCCTGGATGCTCACCCC
Source organism: Acidimicrobiales bacterium (assembly GCA_036270875.1). Lineage (NCBI taxonomy): Bacteria > Bacillati > Actinomycetota > Acidimicrobiia > Acidimicrobiales > Acidimicrobiales bacterium. The sequence goes on along the minus strand of DATBBR010000091.1, from coordinate 18,252 downwards.
GCGGTTCGGAGAGCCGCGCACGGAGAATCGCCCGGCCTCGACCTCGATGTCCTCGTCGGCCGCCTCCAGGAGGTGGGCGGCGAGCTTGCGGGCCTTGTCCTGCAGCTTTCGACAGACGACTGCGGTCGCCGCTCCCGCCGTGGGCGTGGACCGTGATGCGTACGTCCCCAACCCGTACGGGACGTTGTCTGTGTCGCCGTACTGGACCTCCACATCCTGGGGTGGGATACCGAGCTCGCTGGCAACGATCTGGGCGAAGGTGGTCTCGTGGCCCTGGCCCTGGGTCTGGACGCCGATCTTGAGGATGGCCTTGCCGGTGGGGTGCACCCGCAGCTCGGCCGAGTCGAACATCTTGATACCCGCGATGTCGAAGTCCTTGTGGTTCCCCGCCCCCACCACCTCGGTGAAGCTGGCGATGCCGATGCCGATGAGCTGGCCGCTCGGGCGGAGCGCCTCCTGCTCTTTGCGAAGATCGCCGTAGCCGATCTTGTCCAAGGCGAGCTGGAGGGCGGCCTGGTAGTTCCCCGAGTCGTAGACGAAGCCGGTTGCCGAGTGATAGGGGAACTGATCGGGCTTGATGAAGTTGCGCAGCCTGAGGTCGGCGGGGTCCATGCCCAGCTCGAGGGCGGCGGTCTGGACCAGCCGTTCGATGAGGAACGACGCCTCGGTGACCCGGAACGAGCATCGGTAGGCCACGCCGCCGGGCGCCTTGTTCGTGTACGCGCCCTCGGCGCTCACATGTGCAGCCGGGATGTCGTACGAGCCGGTGACGATGTGGAACAGTCCTGCCTTGAACTTGCTGGGCTGCGCATCGGCGAAGAAGGCACCGTTGTCCGAGAGGAGGTGGACGCGCAGGCCGAGCATCTTCCCGTCGCGGGACAGGGCCAGGTCGCCTCGCATGTGGAAGTCGCGCGCGAACCCCGTCGAGATGAGGTTCTCGGAGCGGTCCTCGACCCATTTCACCGGGCGCCCGAGGACGAGCGACGCGGCGGTGGCTACGACGTAGCCCGGGTATATGGGCACCTTGTTACCGAAGCCGCCGCCGATGTCCGGGGTGATGATCTGGATGTTCTGCTCGGGCAGGCCGGCCACCATGGCGAACAGCGTTCGGTGGGCGTGCGGCGCCTGAGAGGTCATGTGCAGGGTGGCCTTGCCCGTCGCCGGATTGACGTCCGCCACGATCCCGCAGGTCTCCATCGGTGAGGGGTGGCACCGCGGGTAGTACGTCTCCAGGCCGACGACCACGTCCGCCTCCCCGAAGGAGCGGTCGGTGGCCGCCTGGTCCCCGGCCTGCCACGAGTAGGCGCGGTTGTCGACCTGGCCCTCCTTCTCGTCGCGGATGATCGGGGCGGTTGGGTCCAGGGCCTGCCGGGCGTCAACGACGGGCGTCAGCGGCTCGTAGTCGACCTCGATCAGCTCGAGAGCGTCGTGCGCGACGTACGGATCCTCGGCGACGACGGCCGCCACCTCTTGGCCCTGGAACCTGACCTTGTCGGTTGCCAGCACGGCCTGGGTGTCACCCGAAAGCGTCGGCATCCACGCCAGACCGTGGGCGGCCAGGTCGGCGCCGGTGAGCACGGCCACCACGCCCGGAAGAGCCGTCGCCGCCTGGACGTCGATGGAGCGAATGCGGGCATGCGCGATGAAGCTCCGGAGGATGGCCAGGTGCAGCATCCCGGGGAGTTTGATGTCGTCGAGGTAGGTGCCGGCGCCGCGGACGAACCGATCGTCCTCCTTGCGCTTCATGCTGTGGCCGATGCCGGCGATCTCCGGGGCCTCGACTGTCGTCGCCATGGCTACCTCCTCAACCCGCTGATGTGGCGGCTGGCTCCGCCCGGGCCTCTCCCCCGGCTGGAATCCCCGGCCGGCCCTTGTCCGCTGCCCACCGCACCGCCCGTACGATGTTCACGTAGCCCGTGCATCGGCACAGGTTCCCGGACAGCGCCCACCGGATGTCCTCATCGGTGGGGGTCGGGTTGCGCTCGAGCAGGGCTGCGGCCGCCAGCATCATCCCGGGCGTGCAGAAGCCGCACTGGAGCCCGTGCTCCTCCTTGAACCCCTCCTGCACCGGGTGCAGCTGGCCGTCGGAGGCCAGCCCCTCGACTGTCGTCACCGCTGTGCCGTCAGCCTGCACGGCCAGGAGGGCGCACGACTTGACCGGTACTCCGTCAAGCAGGACCGTGCAGGCGCCACAACTGGTCGTGTCGCAGCCGATGTGCGTACCGGTCAGGCCGAGCGTGTTCCGCAGGTGGTGAACCAGCAGAGTACGAGGTTCCACATCGTTGGTCCTCGCCACACCGTTCACAGTGACGGTCATCTCCACGTGCCGACCTCCTCTACGCCGCCCGGGCCGACCCGACCGCGTGGGCGAGCCCTCTCTTCACGAACACCTCCACCACGTGCCGCTTGTACTCCGCCGACCCACGCAGATCGGCGGACGGGTCGGCAGCCGCGGCAGCCAGCCGGGCTGCTTCCTCGAAGGCGGCGGGGCGGGGCTCGGCTCCCACCAGCGCGGCCTCGGCGCTCTCGGCCTCGACGTTCTGCGGTCCTACGGCGGTCAGGGCGATGCCGGCTCGGCCGACGACTCCGTCATCCAGCTGCACGTGAACGGCCACGCCGACCGTGGCGAAGTCACCGACCTTGCGCTCGAGTTTGAGATAGGTGCCACCCGAACGGGGTGGCGGGGCGGGCACGCGCACCTCGGTCACGATCTCGGTGGGCTCGAGCGCCGTGGTGAACGTGCCCTGGAAGAACTCGCCGATCTCGATAACGCGCTCGCCCGTTGAGCTCCGGGCGACGAGCTGTGCCCCGAGGGCCAGCATCACCGAACCCCAGTCACCAGCGGGATCAGCGTGCGCCAGCGAGCCGCCGATGGTCCCCCGGTTGCGCACCAGTGGATCGGAGATCAGCGGCGCAGCCGCCGCCATCGCCGGGTAGCGGGCGGACAGCACCTCGGAGTCGACGAGATGGTTGTGACGGGTGAGGGCTCCCACCCGCAAGCCATCCGGTGACTCGTCGATGTACGAGAGCCCAGGTATGTGGTTGAGGTCCACGACGAGCCCAGGGCTGGCGAAACGAAGCTTGATCAGGGGGACGAGACTCTGGCCACCGGCGAGGACCTTCGCCTCGTCGCCACGGTCGGCCAGGATGGCGAGGGCCTCGTCGAGCGAGGCGGGCGCCATGTAGTCGAAGCGAGAGGGGTACATGGCGCCTCCACTGTCTCGGCGGACCGGAAAGCCCTGACAACCCTGCTGGCTCCCGACGAATCGGTCATCCATGAACGGGTTACCACAGGCAAATTTGCGCGGTCAAGGACTACGTGGAGCGTGTCGCGGACTAGATCGTGCTGCGGACGCGGTGCCGGCCGCCCGTCAGTCGATGCCGATCTGCTCCATGTTGCCGGTGGAAGCCGTCCGTCCCGCGGGGACGAACTCCCGCCAACCGTTGCCCGCGTGCTCGTCGGGGTGGGCGCCGATCGGCGAGGGGCTGGAGGAGTAGTCGGCGGCGGCCTCCGACCACGCCGAGTCCATCTCCCGGGCCGACCCGAACCGTCTCGCCGGATCCTTCTCCAGTGCGCGCATCACGACGCGCTCGACCTCAGGAGGAACCGTGGGGATCCGGGACCGCAGCGGCGGTGGCGCGTCGTTGTGATGCTTCAGGGCGACAGCAAGCACGCTGGGTCCTACGAACGGCGGCTGGCAGGCCAGGCACTCGTAGAGCACGCAGCCCAACGAGTAGAGGTCCGCGGCCGGCGTCACCACGCGACCTGCCGCCTGCTCCGGCGACACATAGGCGGCGGTGCCGATGACCATGCCCGCGGGACTGAGGTCCATCGTGTCCTCCGCCGCCTTGGCGATCCCGAAGTCGGCCACCTTCACCACGTCGTCGTTGTCGATCAGGATGTTCCCCGGCTTGATGTCCCGGTGGACGATGCCGCGACCGTGGGCGTGCGCCAACGCGGCCAGCACCTGGCGACCGAGGCGCGCCGCGTGGGCCAGGGCCACCGGTCCGACGGCGGACGAGAGCACAGAGCGCAGCGACCGGCCGTCGACGAGCTCCATCACCATGAAGAGCGTCTCGCCGTCCCGGCCCGAGTCGTGCACGGTGACGATGTTCGGATGGGCAAGGACGGCGGCGTGGTGCGTCTCACGCTCGAAGCGCCCCCGGAACCCGCCGTCCTGCGCCAGGCCCTCGTGAAGCACCTTGACCGCTACGGGGCGGCCCAGCGTGAGGTCCTCGCCGCGCCAAACGGTCGCCATGCCGCCCCATCCCAGCTTATGGACAAGTTGGTATCGGCCGCCTACGACCAACGGTGGCATCGCCGCTCCCCCGGTTGTTGTGGCCACCGCCCTCTGGCCCGCAAGGACACTGTAACGCCTGTGCTTGATTCTCGCACCACCCAGCGGCTCAGAATCGTGCCATGGCCATCTTGCGAGAGGCGGATCTCGACCCCGACCCGATACGGCAATTCCGGCTCTGGCACCAGGAGGCCGCCACGGACGCCATGGTGGTGGCGACCGGGACGCCGAACGGGATGCCGTCCGGGCGCGTGGTCCTGTTGAAGGAGGTCGACCACCGGGGATTCGTGTTCTACACCAGCTACGAGAGCGCCAAGGCGTCGGATCTGGAGGCCAATCCCCGGGCCGCGCTCGTCTTTCACTGGCCTCCCGACCACCAGGTCCGGGTGGGCGGGGCCGTCCATGAAGTCTCCCGCCAGGAGACCGAGGACTACTGGCGGACCCGCCCTCGTGCCAGCCAGATCGGGGCGTGGGCCTCGCACCAGAGCGCTGTCATCTCTGGGCGCCACGTCCTGGAGGACAGGGTCGCCGAGCTCGCGGAGCGCTTCGGCACCGCAGACGTGCCCTGCCCGCCCACCTGGGGCGGCTACCGGGTCGTGCCGGACTGGATCGAGTTCTGGCACCACCAGGAGGATCGGCTCCACGATCGCCTGCGGTACCGCCGCACCGGTGACGGCTGGGTGCTCGAGCGCCTGGCGCCCTAGACCTCAGGCGAGCACCCGCTTGCGAAAGTTCTTGAAGCCGTACCACAGAAAGGCGGCGCAGAACCCGATCAGCACTGGATAGATGATGTACAGGTGCATGTGGGGCGCCTTGGTCAGCGCGGCCCGGAATCCCTCGGTGACGTAGATGAGCGGGTTGACGAGCACCAGCGTCTGCAGCCACGACCATCCGCCGATCTTCAGGCTGGAGAGGGTGGTCCAGGGGTAGTAGGTACCACCCAGGAACGTCATGGGCAGCACCAGGAACCCGAATATGGCCCCGATGTTGCGGGGCTCGACCCGCGAGCCGATGAGCAGACCGAGGCTGGCGCACATGACGCAGGTAAGCGGGATGAGGGTCACCACGACGGGCCAGTGGATGGCCAGGTGCGCAGACACGTTCTTGGCATGGACCACCGAGGCGATGGGGAAGACGATGAGGGCTGCGATGAGTCCCTGGATCGCACCGGTCGTGACCTTGCCCACGGCGACGAGCGTCACCGGGAGCGGTGCCAGCACCCGATCCTGGATCTCCTTGGTGTAGCCGAACTCGGTCGCCATGGGGAGGGCGACCGACTGAATGCCCTGGAACATGATCGACAGGCCAACCACCCCGGCGACGAGGATGGTGGCGAACGCCGACTCGCCCGCCGTCCCCCGGCCGCCGCCGATGCCCTGACCGATCGTCGGGAAGACGTACAGGAACACGAACACGAGGAGGAACGGTTGGATGACCGTCCGCCCCACGAACTGACCCAGGTCCTTGCGCAGGACGGCCAGGTCCCGCTGGAGAAGAGCGACGAAGGCGGCCCGGCTGGCCCGCACCGCCGAACGCGTGGGCTGGGTCAGGATTCCAGAGGGTGCCTCGGCACTGATCGTGGCCATCAGTCGCGCAGCTCCTTTCCGGTGAGGTTGATGAAGACTGTCTCCAGGGTGGGCTCGGCGACCGACAGGTCGTTGACCTCGAACCCGCCCCGCTCGGCCGCCGTCACCACCTGGGGCAGGACGCGCGAGGCCCCTTTGACATGGACCCGTACCGTGCCGTCGACCTGCTGGGTCTGAGTCACGCCCTCGACCTCACGCTCGAGCAGGTCGGCCAGGGGGCCGAGGTCGCCGCTGGCGCTGACCGTGACGATCGTGTCGGCCCCGACGCTGGCCTTGAGGCCTGCGGGCGTGTCCAGGGCCAGGATGCGGCCGTGGTCGATGATCGCCAGCCGATCGCACAGCTGGTCCGCCTCTTCCATGTAGTGCGTGCTGAGCAGGATCGTCTGCCCGTCGTCGTGCAGCGAGGAGAGGATCTCCCACAGGGCGATGCGGCTCTGGGGGTCGAGGCCCGCCGTCGGCTCGTCCAGGAACAGGATCGCCGGCCGGTGCAGGATGGCTCGGGCGACCATGAGGCGCTGGGCCATGCCCCCCGACAGGGCGTAGACCGAGGCCGCTCCCCACTTGGTGAGCTGGAACATGCCGAGCATGTAGTCGGCGGCGGACCGGGCCTCCTTGCTCGACATGCCGAAGAACCGGCCGTGGTAGAAGAGGTTCTCCCACACGTTGAGGGCCCGGTCCAGCGTGTTCTCCTGCGGCACCACACCGATCACCTGCTTGGTGAGGGCCGGGTGGGCGACGACGTCGATCCCGGCCACGTAGGCCTCGCCACTGGTCGGGATCACCCTGGTGGTGAGCATCCCCGCCGTCGTCGTCTTCCCGGCGCCGTTGGGGCCGAGGAGGCCGAAGATCTCGCCGGTGCCGACCGAGAGGTTGAGCGCGTCCACCGCCTTGAAGTCGGTGCCCGGGTACACCTTGGTCAGGTCGACGGTCCTGATGACCTGCCTGTCTCCCCGGTTGTCCACCGGACGCCCGCCGGCCTGCTGGCTGTCCACATTCCCCATCGTCGTCGCTGATCGTTCACCCCTCGAATGATTCTCCGGGAAACGATACTCCGGCCGACCTCAGAGGCCCGACTCGCGCAGCGTGGCCAGGCCGGCGGACGAGGCGACGGCCTGGCGCAGTTGGGTGGCTCCGGCTGGTCGTCCCTCGAGGTACCGGTCCAGGAAGGCGACCGACACCCGGGCGACCAGGTCGACCTGGGGCGTGAGCTGGTCGCCCTGGTACGGTCCGCTGTGGGTGCCACCGACGATGGTCGCGAGCGCCTTCGGTGGCCGGGCCATGTTGAACAGCGAGACGCTCGTCGCAGGGACGACTGTCTGGTCAGCGGAGCCCTGTAGGAACAGGACCGGTGGAGACGCCGCTCGACCGAAGTAGGTGCCGCCGGAAAACGGCAGCGGTACGCCCTCCATCACGACGGCGGCCTTCACCCGGGGGTCGAGACAACAACTGTTGAAGGCCACCGCCAGGGCCGTCGCGCCTCCGAGCGAGTGGCCGGCCACGCCGATGCGGCCGGCGTCCACCGACCCGACCAGCGACGGAGGCGGGAAGCGCAGCATCTGGTCGATGACGAAGCTGACGTCGGTGGGCTGGTTGACGTAGTCCGAGATCTGCGAGTTCGCCGGGGCGTGGGACCCGGTCAGCGGGAACTCGGGGGCGACGACCACGTAGCCCGCCGCGGCCCACGATCCGAGCAGGGCCGTGAAGTCGGTGGGGGCGGCACTGCTCCCGTGGGCGAAGACCACCAGCGGAAAGGGCCCGGCGGCGGTGTCGGGCGGGGCGTTCGGCCGGGCTACCGGCCCGGCCGGGCCGAGCGCCGGGTACAGGATCGTCGTCACGAGCGTTCGGCTCGGCTTGGCCGGGGCGCCGCCCTGGGCGTTCGTGGGTCGGGTCGTGTCGACGAGCGTGCGGACCAGTGTGCCGACGGCGAAGGGCCCCGCGGGCGGCCGCCTTGCCGGCGCCACCATCGACGCCGTGCTCGCGGTCGTCGAGGCGCCGTTGGAACCGGACCCACAAGAGCCGAGGGCGGCTGTGGCCAGGATCGCGGTGGCGATCACCGCACGAGGTCCTGGCGGCCGCCGCCTCATAGCCGTCAGCGATACGAGGCCATCGCCTCGACCAGTTCCAGCACGCTCGACCGCTCCCGCGTGGGGTCCAGCTCCCGGTAGATGCTGTCGACGGTGACGACGATGCGCTCGGGGTCCACCCAGCCGGCGAACGGGCCGAGGTCGATGTCGCGTGCCGCGTCGGCGGCGGACATCCCCGCCTCGAAACGGCGCGTCGCCTCGTCCCGAGCCCACTCGAGGTAGGCGCGAACCCCGCTCACGCCGTCGGCGTCGGTCACCGGACCGTGGCCCGGAACGACCGTCCCGGCGCCGAGCGAGATGATGCGATCGCACGCTGCGATCCAGTTGGCGATCGGACCGGCCCACATCACCGGGGTGACGCCCACGAAGAGGATGTCCCCGGTGAACACCGTCCCGGCATCCGGGACATGGACGATCACGTCGCCGAGGGTGTGCGCCGGTCCGACCTCGATGAGCTCCACCCGCCGGCCCCCGACGTCCACGTCGAGTCGATCGTCGAACGTCCGGGTCGGCGACCGCAGCGTGATCTCGTCGAAGCGGAAGGGCCCGAAGGCGTGCTTCACGAAGCCCGCCAGCGGCTCGTCGAGGTCGGCGGACACCAGCTGTCCGAGGAGCCCGGGCGGGGCTTCGGGCATCTCCGCCGTCGCAGCCCGGGACGCGATCACCTCGGCGGCAGGGATGAGCTCGTTGCCGAAGCAGTGATCGCCGTTGGCGTGTGTGTTCACCACCGTGGAGATCGGCCGCCCAGCCAGCTGGCCGTGCATGGCCAAGAGCATCTCGCTGGTCAGGCGCAGATCGAACAGAGTGTCGACGAGCAGCGCCTCGTTGCGACCGAGCACCAACCCGGCATTGCTCCAACCCCAGCCGCCGTCGGGTTGCAGGTAGGCGAACACGCCGGGGCCCACAACATGGAGTCCTCGCTCGTAAGGGATCACGGGGTTTATCTTCACCCCGGGGGGGAGAGGGTGTCGAGCATGCGTTGGGTCACCTACATCTCTCCTGCACTCGGTGCCGATCGCCCGGGACTGGTCCGCGAGGACGCGATCCACGGGCTCCAGGAGCCGGAGACCCTGCGCGACCTGCTTGGCGACGAGGCCACGATGCGCGCCGCGGCCGAGCGGGCGGTGTCGAGCCCTCTCGAGATCGTCCCGTTCCCCAGCGCCCGCCTCCGCGCACCGGTCCCGGTGCCTCCGTCAATCCGCGACTTCATGGCCTTCGAGTCTCACGTGGCCAACAGCCGCCGGCGCCTGGGTCAGGAGGTCGACCCCGACTGGTACGAGCTGCCCGTCTTCTACTTCACCAATCCGGCGGCGGTCTGCGGCCCCCACGACGACGTGGCCGTCTCGCCGGGCAGCTCCCAGTTCGACTACGAGCTGGAGATCGCCGCCGTCGTGGGTCGGCCCGGGACGAACCTCTCGCCGGATCGGGCCGAGTCGCACATCGCGGGGTACACGGTCATGTGCGACTGGAGCGCACGGGACCTCCAGATGCGGGAGATGCGCCAGCTCCTCGGGCCCGCCAAGGGCAAGGACTCGGCCACCTCGCTCGGTCCCGTCCTGGTCACGCCGGACGAGCTCGAGTCACGGCGCCGGGGCCACGCCTACGACCTCGAGATGACCGCCTCGGTCAACGGAGTCCCGTACAGCAAGGGCAACCTGGCCGACCTGCACTGGTCGTTCGGACAGATGCTGGCCTACGCCTCCCGGGGCACGAGGGTGGAAACTGGCGATGTGCTGGGGAGCGGCACCGTCGGGACCGGCTGCATCCTCGAGCTGTCGGGCCTCCACGGTGTCGAGCGGTTCCCGTGGCTCCGTCGTGGCGACGAGGTCCGCCTCGACGTCGAGCAGCTGGGGGCCATCACCACCACGATCATCGAGGGGGCGTCGGTGGTGCCGCTCAAGTGACAGGCCTTGCCGAGGCGCTACTGACCCCCGGTGCTGGGCGGGCTCCCTTCGCCCTCGCCCGTGGGCCCACCGCCCTCATCGCGACGCTCGAGGCGCTCGACGTAGCCCTGGGCCTTGTCCGCCGTGTTGGCGATCTTGTCGTGGTACTTGCCCTTGGTCTTGTCGTCGGCGGCCTTCGCCGCCTTGTCGATCGTTCCCGACATCTTGTCTTTGCGGTCGGCCGCCGCGTTCTGGGCCTTGCCGGCGAGCTCGTCGGCCTTGGCCTCGAGCTTGGCGGCCAGCTCTCCCGTCTTCTCGCCGGCCTTGTCGGCCTTCCCCGAGAGATCGTGCTCGGCCGCAGCGTCCTGGGCCTTGTCGGCCAGCTCCTCCGCCTTGGCCTTGGCCTTGTCGAATAGTCCCAATGCCTCTCCTCCCCGTTGCCTAAGCGTCCCGAACCTCGACCCTACCCTGCGACCGTCGCACGGGCGGCGCCGAGCCCCCGAGCCCCGGGTCGGCGGGCAGGCCGTCCCGGTACACCACCCGGTTGGACCGGACGGCCGGGACTCGGGCGCCGGGAACGACAATGCCCACCAGGTTGAGCGGATCGGCGGCGCTGACCCGGACAAGCTCGCCAGAGCGATCGGCGCGCCTGACCCGACGCAGCTCCTCGACGGCGTCGGGGAGCGCGTACTGCTCGCCAACGAAGCCCGAGACGAAGCGCCCGCCACGGATGAGGCCTCTCGCCTCCATGCGCCGCAGGGCCCAGATCACCTCGCGCCAGGGCACGGCCAGGTTCTCGCGGGTCATGAGGTCCCAGAAGACCACTCCCCACCGGGCGAGCAGCTGCTCGGCCACCGTCTCGGCCAGGGCGTCGCGATCGTCGACAGCCATGGCGTCGGGCAGCAGCGCCCACCGGCCCTCGCCTCCCTCCCGCCACGCCGAGGCTCGGCGGGCGCCGAGGGCACGCCGCCGCTCGTGGCCGCGCTGGCGCCGGCGCCACATCTCCCGGGCCGACAGGAGGGAGCGAACGGCCTGGAACCCGTCGGCCGTGACCAGGCCGCGCGACACCAGGTCCCACAGGCCCTCCTCGACCTCGACGGGAAGCCGCCGGGTGAACGCCCGCAGCTCCGAGTGGAACAGCGCTCCCCTGGCCTGGAGAGCTTCGAGCACCTCGCGGGCCGCCCCGTGGGCGGGCTCGGCGGGCTCCACGTCGCCCCGGGCCGCCTGGAGCAGCCACGGCAGGTCCTCGCGGACGGCGAAGGTGATGGGGGTGGCCCGCGAAGGCGTCGTCGCGCCCCGCCGGGGCGAGCCTTCCGGGTCCTGGGGGCGAACGCTCAGCCGTCCCCACGCCAGCTCGCCCGACCGGCACAGGTCCTCCAGCCAGGCCGACTGGTATCCCTCGACGCGAGCGGGGAAGACGGCCTCCTCCCACGCCCCGGCGGCCACCTCGAAGCCCTGGAGCTGATCGACGACCGCCAGCACCCCGCGCCGGCCTTGGCGCTGCGCACCAGGGGCCGCGTACTGCCACCGCAGGAGGAAGCGCATGAGGTCCTGAGCCGTGACGGGATCGATCTCCTGCCGGAGCCGGGTCCGGGTGTAGGAGTGGATGCGGGTGAGCAGCCGCCGCGCGCACCACTGCTCCTCGCTGCCGGCCCCGGGGTCGAAGGAGCCACGGATGACGAAGCCTTCGGCCTCCAGCCGGCCGAGGGCGATGCGGACGGTCCCCGCCGAGAGGGCTGTCCGCTCGGCGAGGTCGTCGACCGTGACCGGGCCGGTCACGTCGAGGTGGCCGCGGATCACCTCGGCCGGGGTCTCGTCGGGGTCCGGCGCGGGGCCGGACGCCACGGCCGCGGGTACGGCGAGATCGGGAGCGAACGTCGCCTCGGGCAGCAGCGCCTCGACCTCGCGGCGCCGCTCGATCGCCGACCAGAGCTCTCCGCGGGTTGTCGATGCGGTCGTCACCCGCCCGGCCGCGGACAGCCCCTCGAACCAGTCCCTGTGGTCGGGCATGGGGCGGGCCACCACGAGCGACAGCAGCAGGTCGTGAAGCTCCTCGGCGTCGCGCGGCTCGGGCGCGGCCTCGTCTCGCACGCGGGCGATGGCGGCCTCGTCGAGCCGTCCCAGCTGGTCGGCGTCGACGGGCAGGCTGCGGCGGAGCTGCACGGCCCGAGTGCGACGCTCCTCGAGCGGGGCGTCGTCGAGGAAGGTGTACGGCCTCCCGTTCAGGATCTCGTGGGCGAGCACGGACGGCTCCGCCGTCTCCACCAGGTGCACCCGCACCCCGCCCCTCTCCAGCCGGCTGACGAGATGGCGCAATCCGTCGATGTCCATCGCCTCGTGGAGGCAGTCGTAGACCGTCTGCCGCACGAGCAGGTGATCAGGGACGGCGACCGGTCCGGCGATGGCGTTCTCCTGACAGGCGGCCAATGCCGGGAAGACGGCGGCCATCAGGTCGTCGGACTCCATGCGCTGGATGGGCAGGGGGTTGCGGCGTCCGCCCCTGAAGCGCAGCACGGCCAGGGCCCGGGTCAGGTTCCAACGCCAGCGGGCCGTGAACATCGGCGAGGCGAGGACGGCCTGGACGAGCACGTCCTGGACGGTGGGTGATCGCAGCATTCGCGGCGCGTCAGCGAGGGGGAAGCTGTGCTGCGGCCCGAGCGACAGCACGACGGCATCGTCATTGGCGGCGGCCTGGAGCTCGAAGTCGAAGGTGGCGCAGAACCGCTTGCGCAAGGCGAGCCCGAGACCCCGGTTGATCCGTCCACCGAAGGGCGTGTGGGCGACGAGCTGCATGCCACCTGTCTCGTCGAAGAAGCGCTCGAAGACCACGTCGTCGGTCGTGGGCAGGACCCCGAGGACGGCGCGCCCGGCGGCCAGGTACTCGACCAGCTGAGTCGCCGGCTCGGCGTCGATGCCGCACACCTCGACGAGGTGTGCGATGGCGCCCGCCTTGTCGCCCGCCGCCAGCCTCTCGTCCACGGCGCGGCGCAGGCCCGAGACCTCGGCCGAGAGCTCGTCCGTGCGGGCCGGTGCCTCGCCAAGCCAGAAGGGGATGGTGGGGTGCACTCCCTCGGCGTCGACGACCCGGACCACGCCCTGTTCGACCCGCCGGATCCGCCAGGAATGGGACCCGAGGAGGAAGACGTCGCCCGCCATCGACTCGATGGCGAAGTCCTCGTTGACCGTGCCGACGAACGTGTCGTCGGGATCGAGGAGGACCCGGTAGTCACCGACCTCGGGGATGGCCCCGCCGCTGGTCAGCGCGGCCAGACGGGCGCCCCGGCGCCCCCGTAGCGAGCCGTTGACCCGGTCGCGGTGCACGTAGGCGCCTCGGCGACCGCGGCCGGTCTGGACGCCGTCGGACACGAACTCGAGCACGCTGTCGTAGTCGGCGTCCCCGAGGTCGGCGTACGGGGCCGCGTGCCGGTAGAGATCCAGCAGGTCTGCTTCCTTCCACTCTTCGGCCGCCACCTCGGCCACGACCTGCTGGGCGAGGATGTCAAGGGGCGCGACCGGCGGCTGAAGGGCGTCCAACCGACCCGCGCGCACGGCCGTGAGGAGGGCGGCGCACTCCAACAGCTCGTCGCGGGTCAGGGGGTACAAGCGACCCGAGGGCGTCCCGGCACGGGAGTGGTTCGACCGGCCGACCCGCTGGAGGAACGTGGCGATGCTCCGCGGCGAGCCCACCTGGCAGACGAGCTCGACCGGGCCGATGTCGATGCCGAGCTCCAGCGACGCGGTGGCGACCAGGGCTCTCAGGTCGCCGGCCCGCAACCGCGTCTCGACCCGCTGGCGGCGCTCGCGCGAGAGGCTGCCGTGGTGGGCCGCCACCTGGTCCGGGCCGAGCCGCTCACCCAGCTGGTGCGCCAGCCGCTCCGACAGGCGGCGGGTGTTGACGAAGACCAACGTGGTGCGGTGCTCCCGCACGTGGCTGGCGATCCGGTCGAGGACCTCCCCGAGCTGCTCGGTCGACGCCGCCGCGCCCAGCTCGGTCCCCGGGAGCTCGAGGGCCAGGTCGAGGTGGCGTTGATGCCCGCAGTCGACGATGGAGGCCGCCGGTCGGTTGCCGACGCCGACGAGCAGGCGGCCGATCGCCTCGATCGGGCGCTGGGTTGCCGACAGGCCGATCCGCTGGGGCCGCGGCCCCCGCCGGACATGCTCCAGGCGCTCGACCGTGAGCGCAAGGTGCGAGCCCCGCTTGTCGCGAGCCATGGTGTGGATCTCGTCCACGATCAGGCTGTCGACGTGGCGCAGCAGCTCCCTGCTCCGCTCGGCGGTCAGGAGCAGGTAGAGGCTCTCGGGCGTGGTGATGAGGAAGCTCGGCGGCACCTTGAGCATGGCGGCGCGCGCCGAGCTTGGCGTGTCGCCGGTCCTCACGGCGACCGTCAGGTCGGGGGCGTCCAGACCCAACGACCTCGCCGTCTCCTCGATCTCGCGGAGGGGGCGCTCGAGGTTCTGATGGATGTCGACGGCGAGGGCCTTGAGCGGCGACACGTAGACGACCCTCGTCCGGCCGGCGACATCCTCCCCGAGCTCGTGGGCCCGGTAGAGGGCGTCGATCGCCACGAGGAAGCCCGACAGGGTCTTGCCTGATCCGGTCGGCGCGGCGACGAGGGTGTCCCGCCCCGAGCGGATCTCCGGCCAACCCCGTTGCTGCGGCTCCGTCGGACCCTCGGGAAAGCGCCGCTCGAACCAGGTGCGGACGGCCGGGTGGAAGTCGCCGAGCACGTCCGGGCCGGGAGGGAGCGGAGAGGGCATGGGCCTATTTGATCACAAGGCTGTGATTTCGAGCCATCGGATACCCGTGCGGCCCGCTACCGTGGCGCCGTGCTCCGGCTGCGTCCCCGCGTGCGAGGCGCACCCCCGTCGGCCAACGGTGCGTCCTCGTTCCATCTCTGGTGGCGCTTCTCGAATCCCGAGCTGCTCGACGAGGTGGCGGCGGTGCTCGAGGTCGTCGTTCCACCGACCGTGCCGCAGCTGTACTTCTGGGCGCTCCAGGCCGGGTTTCACGACGGGGGGCGCGCCGTGGGAGCCGGTCACACCGGGCTCCAGTGGCTCCCGACCGGCTCACCGCAGCCGGCGGTGAACTGGGGCGGCTACCACGCCGGCGGCGGCGAGCTCGGGGGCTCGCGTTCCGGCCTGCCCAGCCTGGACGGCAACCCCAACACGCGGCTGTTTCCATGGCAACCGGGCCGCCAGTACGAGCTGTGGGTGCGGCGGGTGCCGTCGTCGCCGGGACCCGACGGGATGCACGCCTGGCGGGCCTCCGTGTGCGACGTGTCGTCGGGCGAGCAGACCGTGATCCGCGATCTGCACGTGCCGGGCAGGTACCTCGCCGACCCTGTCGTGTGGTCCGAGGTCTTCGCCCGATGCGACGACCCCACCGTGACCGTCCGCTGGAGCGGCCTCCGGGCGATCACGGTCACGGGCCGGTTGGTGGTGCCCGAAGCGGTGGCCGTGACCTACCAGGCGAGAAGCCAGGGCGGATGCGACAACACCACCGTCCGCGTCGACGGAGACGGGATCGCTCAGGACACCAACGCGGCGCGAACCGTGGCCGATGGGAGCGTGCTACCCCTCGGGCCCGGTTGAGTCTTCACTCAGGCGGAAGGGCAGACGGGCCACCACGACGTCTGTCTCTCGGCGGAGGCGGCTGGCCAGGATGCCGCCGCGCTGGTTCTGCAGGAGCTGATGGCGCCACTTCCGCGGCTCGATCTCGGATATCAGCACCACCACCCGACCGAGGGCCCGAACCTCGGGCGAGGTGACGTACTCGACGATCGGCGCCGTCACGGCGCGGCTGTGCGGCCGCAGGACAACCAGCTCGACCCCGGGGTTCCACCTCGACCACTCGGCTTGGATCTCAGCGGCCTGGTCCTCGTCGGGTTGCACGGTCACGGCGATCACCCGGTCGCCCATCGACTCGGCGAAGCTCAAGGCGTCGGCAATCAGGTTCGAGATCCCGTTGACGGGCACGATCACCACCGTCTCCTCCCGCCGGGGAGGTGGCGGTGTCGATCCCAGGCCCAGCGCCAGCCCGGCCTTGCCGTAGTAGTCGTGCACCCGGCTGAACAGGAACATGAAGGTGGGGATGGCGATCACGACGACCCAGGCGCCTGCGGTGAACTTGGTGGTGAGGAAGATCACGAGGGCCACCGCCGTCAGCACGGCCCCGGCGCCGTTGAGCATCGCCCTGTTGCGCCAGCCCTGCTGTCGTTGCTCGAACCAGTGCCGAACCAGCCCCGATTGCGAGAGGGTGAAACCGGTGAACACGCCGATGGCGTAGAGGGGGATCAACGAGTTCGTGTTGCCGTTGACCGCGATGAGGAGGATGCCCGCGAGGACAGCGAGGCTCACCACGCCGTAGCGATAGACCTGCCGCTCACCCTTGAGGTGGAACACATGGGGAAGGAGGTTGTCGTGGGCCAGGATGCTGGCGAGGTTCGGCAGACCGCCGAAGGCCGTGTTGGCCGCCAGGCACAGGACGAGCGTGGTGGTGAGGTCGACGACGAAGTACAAGGCTCCGCGACCCACCGACGCGCTGGTGATCTGGCTGAGCACGGTGACGTGGGGTCGCGGCGCGATGTGGAACTTCACGGTGAGCACGGCAAGTGCCAGGAGCATGCTCCCGAGGATCGCCCCCAGCATGGCCTCGGTGCGCTTGGCCCGGACCACTCGCGGCTCGCGGAAGGCGGGGACGTCGTTGGCGATCGCCTCGACGCCGGTGAGGGCGCTGCAACCGTTGGCGAAGGCCTTGAGCAGGAGCAACAGGCCCACCGTGCTCACTGCTCCGGCCGTCGGCGCCGGGATCACGCCGGATCCGTGTGCCGGTCCCGAACGAAACAGGCCAGCGGCGATGACCACGTAGGTGCCGACAATGAACACCGCAGTCGGGATGATGAACAGCCGGGCGCTTGTCGCCAGTCCCCGGAGATTGATCGCCGTGAGGAGGACGAGAATGATCAGGCTGGCGATCAGCGGGTACTTGGCCAGGCTCGGAAAGGCCGAGATCAGGGCGGCGACGCCGGCGGCAATCGACACGGCGACGGTGAGCACGTAGTCGACGATCAGCGACGCCCCAGCCAGGAGGCTCGTCCTGTGACCGAAGTTGGCTTTCGACACGGCGTAGGCACCGCCGCCGTTCGGATAGGCCTCGATGACCTGCCGGTAGGAGAGGACGAGCAGCGCCAGCAGCACCACGATCACGACAGTGACCGGCTCGATCGCCGACAGTGCGCCCGCGCCTGCGGTGGCGAGGACGACCAACATCGCCTCTGGCCCGTACGAGATGGAGGTCAGGGCGTCGAGCGAGAGCGCGGCCAGACCCTGCAGGGAGGTGATCTGCTCGTGCGCTTCGTCCGTGCCCCTCCGTGCGGCGCCAAGATGTGGTCTCAGGTTGTGCACGGAGCCGGAAGCCTAGGACAGCGGGTCGGCCGCCGCGAGCGACCGAGCTCAGGCACCGCACGCGCCGGCGCTGGCACGCGGTCCGCAGTAGGCGACGCTCTGTGCGGCCGGCGACGAGGTGACGAGCATCACGTCGCCGGGCATGAGGTTCACGGTCAAGGCGAAGCCGGGCTGGAAGGCCGCGGGGTCATCGCTGCCGGTCACCTGACCGGTGGCCGTCGCGGGGGTACCGGAGGGCTTGAGCCGGAACTGGGCGTGACCGCCATCGACGATCGTGCTCCCCGACATCGTGTCGCACGGGGGGGTCGGGTCGTCGGTGCACAACCGGTAGGCCCGAAACGTCGCTTGCGCCTGTCCGTCGGCGCCGATGTGCACGTCTCCGCCGTGTCCCTTCCAGTCGCCGACGAGCGAGCCAAGCCCGGCGAGGGCGCCGACCGCGGGCGCCGCGGGCGCCACCGGCGGCGCGGTGGTCGGAGGGACATTCGACGGTGGCGTGACAGGAGTAGCGCCCGGCGGAGGGGCGGTAGTGGGGAATGGTGATGCGGACCGCGCCACGGTGGGCCGGGCGGCCGCCGGTCCGATCGCGCCGGCCACGCCCGAGACCGTGCTGCTCCGACCTCGTCCACCCGTAGCACCGGCGTAGGTGCCGAGGCCGGCCGCCCCGAGCACGAGCAGGCAGGCGACAACGAAGGCGGTGGTCGAGCCCGCGGCCCAGCGCCTCGTCGGCCGCGGTCCAGGATTCTCGGCGAAGCCAGCCGGTGGTGTCACCGCCGGGACGGTCGCCAGGGCCGGGACCGCCGACCCGCACTGGCCGCAGAAGCGGTCGCCAGCGAGCGCCTCATGCCCGTTCACGCAGCGTGCCACGGTACGTGCCACCTCCCTCCCCTCGGCACCCGAGCAGCGTACCCACGCTGGCCCGAGGCGCGGTCGCATGGCGTGAACCGGCCTGCCCACGGCCTACGATCCCGAGATCGCCCGATGCCTCTGGGAGGTCTCG